>JANMGN010000212.1:0-13728 GCA_031374645.1 Chitinophagales bacterium
CGTAGTATAGCACTCGCAGAGATAGTAATAGAGTTGGATTAATTCTAATTCTTTCATTATCAGTATTTTATATGTTTGGTCACACAAAAATACTTACTTTTTTGATACTATCTCTGTTTTTATCTAACCCAATATTCGCATTCTTAATAATAGTTTGAACGAGCCTATTATTTCACAAACAACCATAACTTTCACTAAGCATGTTGTGGTTGTTTGATAATCTTACAATTTAATTGATAGGTGCGTGCTAAAACCACTACTCATAGCGCAAAGATTCTATCGGGTCTAATTTTGCAGCCTTCATTGCAGGATAAATCCCCGAAATCAAACCTACTACAAAACAAGTCACTATACCTGCAAAAATCCAAAGCCAAGGCACGTGAAAAGTACCGCCCATCAGTTGGCTCACACCAAAGCCAATCAGTACGCCAAACACAATACCTACCAAACCGCCCAACTGACAAATCACGATAGCCTCGGTCAAAAACTGCGTCAAAATCGTGCGTCGTGTTGCACCAAGAGCCTTGCAAATACCAATTTCTTTGGTTCGTTCAGTAACCGAAACGAGCATAATATTCATCAGACCAATCGCTGCGCCAAGCAAAGTCATTAGCCCAACTACAATCGTCCCCAAGCGGATATTGGTCGTGTTTTCTTTTATAATTTCTACCAAACCATCGCTTTTAAAAATCTCAAAATCGTCGTTTTCGCTCAAAGACAGCTTGCGAATCGCTCGAAAAAGCCCAATAGACTGCGAAGTCGCATTGTCAATATCCATCGCATCAAAAACAGAAACCGTAATACGGTGATTACTTTCGGAACTGGCATAATGTCGCCCAATGTTCAGCAAAGGCACTAAAACAATCTTATCACCACTCGAATTCATACTTGCGCCTTTTGTAGCCAGCACGCCTACTACTTTGTACTTTATGTTGCCAACCAATATTTCTTCGCCGAGTGCTTTTTCTATTTTATTTTGAAAAAGCGTTTTGACCAAATCCTGACCAATAATCGCTTTGTTTGCTCCTGTGATGTATTCGTTTTCAGAAAATTCACGTCCCGAAGCAATTGTATAAGCATTTACAGCCATGTAATTTTCATCGATGCCAGTCACAGGAATAGTCGGGTTTGTTTTTTCATCGTTGTATTTTACAGTCGTGGCATTTACTCCGACCACATCTATCGAAACTTTGCCACTAACAGTTGCTCGCTCCTTGAAACTCAACGCTTGGTCGAGTGTAATAACTTCGCCAGATTTTTGGCGCATACCTCTCCTGTTTCCTTTTAGTGCTTGCCCTTTCGGATAAATACTGAAAGAATTAGAACCCAAACTCGAAAGATTGTCGCTCAAAGAATATACAAAGCTATCAATAGCCGCCAAAATACCTACCAAAGCCGTAATCCCAACCGCAATAATGAGCAGCGTAAGTACCGAACGCAACATATTCGCACGCACCGATAATAGTGCTAATTTTATAATTTCAGAAAGTGACAACATAGTAAATCTAAATTTTTTCCAAATATACTAAAATAACAAGCACACTACCTATATTTATTCGATGAAACGCCTTTTTTTATAGATTTTCAACAAAATACATAAGAAACATTACTTTTTATTGTAAAATGTACCAATGATTATAAAAAAAAATATACCTTTGTGGCACATTTTAAAAAGATGTTAGAACAACTACGCTACACAGCAAAATTTATTATTACACTTTTCTTTTTTTTAGTTCTACCGATTGTGTCAAATGCACAAAATGGGAACAATCCCTTTGACCTACGCAACGATAGACAAATAAATACAACCGTACAAAGTGATACAACTGCTGAGAAAATAGACCAAGGAACAGGTAATCCCTTCGATATTGTTTCTAATCCACAAAAAGTAAAACCTCAAACAAAACCGATAAAAATTATCCCGACAATAACCTCTGATGCAATTAGTTTACGTGAAAAAGGTCAAAATTTTCTTTTTTCCATCGTAGTAAGTGTTTTGATTTTATTGACGATATTAGTAGTGCTGAGCAGAAGTTTACTTTCAAAAATATACCAAGCGTTTTTTAGCGATATTATCTTAAAAACCTTATATAGAGAACGTGGCTCGCTCAATACATCAGTTTATATTGGTTTGTATGCTATGTTTTTACTAAATTTGAGTGTATTTATTTTCCTTACACTTTATAATTTCAATAAAATATTTAACCATAGCGAACTATTCACGCTACTTTATAGTATCGCAGCAATAGTAATACTTTTTGCAGGCAAACATCTGATAATCAATTTGTTATCGTCCATTTTTCCGATAGACAAAGAGCTAAACCTTTATGGTTTTATCATTATGATATTTAGCATTATAGTTGGCTTAATTCTTGCACCTATTAATGTCTTTTTAGCCTATTCCGATGCCGAAACAGCAAAATGGATAATCATAGTAACAAGTATTGTAATATTAGGCATATACATATTCAGGTCTTTAAGGAGTTTAGTCTTGGCCCAAAATTATATTTTTCCTAATTTTTTCCATTTCGTGGTGTATATTTTGACAATAGAAATCGCACCCGTTATGATATTATTAAAAATAGTAAGTAATAAAATACAAGTAGATTTTTTATAAAAAAGGCATATTTGGCAAAAATAATAACTTAATTTTTTTGCGAAAACTTAAAGCATGGCAACAGAAACATTAGCGAAACCAGGAGTAGCACCTTTACAAAAAGTGCATACCATCCTTGTATCGCAACCGCAGCCGCAAGTCAAGTCTCCTTATACCGACATTGAAAATAGATACGGTATAAAGGTTGATTTTCGCCCATTTATTTATGTGGCAGGCTTAGAAGCGAAAGATTTTAGGAAACAGCGTGTTCGTCCTGACGAATATACTTCTATTATTTTGACGAGTAAAAATGCAGTTGATCATTTTTTTCGCCTCTGTGAAGAGATGCGTATCAAGATGACCGAAGACATCAAGTATTTTTGTCTGACGGAACAAATTGCGAATTATTTGCAAAAATTTATCAATTTTCGTAAGCGCAAAGTCTTTAATGGCGTAAAAACTATTCAAGACATAGGACCTTTGCTTTTAAAGCATAAAAATAAGGAAAAATACCTTATGCCTTGTTCTAATCTTGGTGCTTTGGAAATCACAAACTACCTCAAAGAGATAGGTATAGAGTTTCAAGAAGCGGTAATGTTTGAGTCGCTTTGCAGTGATTTATCAGATTTGAGCGATGTAACTTATGATATTTTGGCATTTTTTAGTCCACTTGATATTAAATCTTTGTACGAAAACTTTCCAGATTTCAAACAAAATAACACCAGAATCGCAGTAAGTGGTACAGCAACCTTGAAAGCAGCGCAAGAAAGAGGTTTGACCGTAAATATCCAAACTTCGGTAGAAACACCTTCTATGCCAGGAGCGATAGAAAGCTATATAAAAACTGCAAACGCTATATAAGTAACTAATTATTAAGCTAATAAGCAATAAACAACAGGTAATAATTATAGGAAAATTTTTATTTAGCAAAAATAAAGAAATTTTTTGATAAAAAAATAAAATAAACTTGATTGTAGTGTAAAAAAAATATACCTTTGCACCACTTTTGATAAAAAATTTAAAATTAAAATAATGAAAAAGGAAATACATCCATCTAATTATCGTGCGGTAGTATTCAAGGACATCTCAGTAGATGAAACTTGGTTGGGTCACTCATGCGCTAACTCAAAGGAAAATATCACTTGGGAAGACGGCAAAGAATATCCATTGCTTAAGGTCGAAGTTTCATCATATTCACACCCGTTCTTTACTGGTAAAATGAAATTTGTAGATACAGCAGGTCGTATTGATAAGTTCAACAAAAAATTTGCAAAATATTCTAAGTAATATTCTGCCTTTGTGTTGTAAAAAAGTCCCAGTGCTTTGGCAAATGGGACTTTTTTTATTTAATTTAGTCTTTAAAAAATTCATCATTATTCATTCACCATTATTTTATTATCTCAGTAGTCCGTAAAACATTTACAGACAGCTATTTATAATGAAAAATATTATTCTTTTCGATAGCGAAGTAAGACCACATCTCTTGCCACTGACGTTTACTCGCCCAGTCGCAGAACTTCGTATTGGTATCCTGACCATTCGTGAAAAATGGGAGCAATGGCTCGAAGGCAACGCCTCTTTTATCACAGAAGATTATCTCTCTACAAAATTTACTATCAATATAAGCGATGACAACTACGTCATTGATGGTTCTGTGTTGCCCAATGAGGCACTTTGCAGCCGCATTGCTGACTTGGGTTTCAATGAAGCTTTGGTCAAAAATGGCGAACTGATAGCTGCCCGATTGGGACAAGAACAATTTGAAAGGGTTATTTTAGAAGGCGAAATGAGTACGCTCAAAGAAACTGAATTGACGGTGGATTTTATGCAAATCAGTCGCCCTTGGCATCTTTTTACCTATAATGATAAGGCTTTACGTGCTGATTTTGATTTTTTGACCAAAAATAGAAAATCACAACCTATAAGTAGCACCAATCAAGTTTTTGGTAAAGAAAATATTTTTTTAGAGCCTGGCGCAAAAGTAGAATGTTCCATTCTAAATGCCACAACTGGGCCTATTTATATCGGAAAAGATGCCGAGATTATGGAAGGTTGCATGGTGCGTGGCGGACTTGCGCTTTGCGAAGGCGCAACTTTGAAAATGGGTGCAAAACTCTATGGCGCAAATACTTTTGGCCCATACAGTAAAGTAGGAGGCGAAGTTACTAATTCCGTTGTTTTAGGCTACTCTAACAAGGGACACGATGGTTATATGGGCAATTCTGTGCTTGGCGAATGGTGCAATCTTGGTGCAGATACGAACATTTCTAATCTGAAAAATACTTACGATGCTGTGCGCCTTTGGTCTTATGTGGACAAACGCTTTGCACATACCAATCAGAATTTTTTAGGCCTGATAATGGGCGACCACTCAAAAGCGGGTATCAATACGATGTTTAATACGGGAACAGTGGTTGGCGTAGCGACTAATGTTTTTGGCGAAGGTTATCCACGTAATTTTATCGCTTCGTTTGCTTGGGGCGGTTACAGTGGTTTTATTTCTCATAAGTTTGAAAAAGCCATCGAAACAGCAAAAATCGTAATCGCACGTAGAAATATCAACTTCACACAAGATGATGAAGCCATTTTGAAGCATATTTTTGAAATTTCTGCATCGGAAAGGACTTGGGAGAAGAAAGCGTAAAAGAATGATGAATGTAGAATGATGAGTATAGGTAAGCGGTTGATAATCATAAGTGTTCGAGCTAAATTACTTATAACTATTTTCCTCAGTCGATTGCTCAAAAAATAATAAATAACTTTCTCATAGTCAGTTATTTATCACTTTTTTCTCAACGACAAAATAGTTACAAATAATTTTTAACGCTCACTTAGCTTTATGTTATTTATTATATAATTCCTTACTTCTGAAATAAAAATTATTGTGAATTCTAAGTCAAAAAGTCCTTTCCCTTGGAAAGGATTTAGGATAGGTATAGTTAAATTTTACAAACACACAACACAATGAAACAGCCTTCTTGGAAGCGTTTTTTAAGTTATTTTTACGGTTTTAAATTGGAATGTACATCAAGTGACATCAATCCGAAACTTGATTTGTACCTCAAACAAGGTCGTTATCAGCTTTGTACGCCTCATGCGGTGTACTCTTATGGCGATTTGTATGATAATTTTACACGCTCTTTTGATGCTATTGACCTTGACTTACTCGATATAAAACGTGTTTTGGTCTTAGGTTTTGGTTTGGGTAGTATCCCTACTATTTTAGAAGATGTTTTTGAAAAAAAATACCATTATACAGCCGTAGAGATTGATTGTAAAGTGATTGAATTGGCTAAAAAATACGTTTTACCAGAAATGAAATCCAATGTAGATTTGGTTTGTGCTGATGCGTACAAATTTGTAATGAATTGCAAAGAGCAATTCGATATGATTACGATGGATATTTTTTTAGATGATATTGTTCCTTCGGAGTTTGAAAAAGAAGAGTTTTTGACTAAGCTAAAAAGTATGCTTACTGGCGAAGGTATTTTGTTATACAATCGTCTTTCGGCTCAAAAAGAAGAAAAAAAAGCAACTAAAAACTTTTTTGACAAGATTTTTTTACCAACTTTTCCTAAAAGCACTTATTTAGATGTTGATGGAAATTGGATGCTTTTGAATAGAATTGATGCGTTAAAACCACAATAATACTTATTACCAAAAATATGTCAAATCCGCTATTAATATCCGCAGGAAGCATCGCTAATCTAACAGACGCACGTTATTTTGCAGCACGAGAAGTTCATTTTTTAGGCTTTTGTTTAGACAATAGCAATGAAAACTATGTACAATCTGCCGTTGTGAAAGCAATGAAAGAATGGATAGAAGGGCCAAAAATCGTTGGAGAATTTGGCATACAATCTACAAAAGAAATCTTAGCAACTATCGATAACATCGGACTCGATGCTGTTCAACTCTCTATGTTTTCGGAAGTAGATAAAAAAATAGTAAGAGAAAAAGCAATTTTAATACAAGAGTATATTTTTGAAAAAACAACTCGTGCAGGTGTTTTTTCGCAACAAATAGAACAACTCGCCACAGATTGTGATTATTTACACTTAGATTTTACTAAAAATGATATTTCTTGGAATGATTTGCTCCGAAATCCTGAAATATCAATCGAAATAATTCAACGCACTTGCCAAAAACACAAAGTCTTTTTGAGCCTTCCCTTTTTACCAAAACAACTCAAAGCGATTGTAGATGTCCTACAACCAGCAGGAATTGCCGTAAAAGGTGGCGAAGAAGAACAAGTCGGTTTTAAATCTTTTGACGATTTAGATGATATTTTTGATGAGGTAGAGAACTGGTAAATGTTTTAAAACACCACTTTTCTTAAAAAATCAACTGTCAAGTGCATATCTTCGCTTAAAATACGGTCGTTTTCTAAAATAGAAACTGTTTTACGGTAATTTTGAACTAAATCTTCTATGACGGAAGACGAACGCAGCGGGCGACGAAACTCCAACGCCTGTGCAGCTACCATAAACTCAATCGCCAACAAACGCTCCACATTTTCCACTACACGATACAATTTTGTTGCTGCATTTGCTGCCATACTTACGTGGTCTTCTTGTCCGTTGCACGAAACAATAGAATCCACAGAAGCTGGTGTACAAAGTTGCTTATTTTGGCTTGCGATAGAGGCAGCCGTGTATTGTGCAATCATCATACCCGAGTGTAAACCAGGATTTGGTGTCAAAAATGCAGGCAAATTTCTGTTGCCAGAAATCAATTGATACACCCTACGCTCCGAAATACTCCCCAACTCCGAAAGTGCAATTGCTAAAAAATCAAGTACCAACGCCACAGGTTGCGCATGGAAATTTCCTCCTGAAAGTATAGCATCTTCTTCTGGGAAAATATTAGGATTATCGGTAACAGAATTGGCTTCTGTTATCAATACTTTTTCTACATAATCTATCGTATCGGAGCTTGCGCCATGTACTTGAGGAACACAACGGAAAGCATAAGGGTCTTGTACTGCATTTTTTTCTCTCAATGCTAACTCACTGTCTTTCAATATATTACGAATTACTTTTGCTGTATTTATTTGTCCTGTATGCGGACGAATTTGGTGTAAGACAGCCTCAAACGGGCTCATTCTACAATTAAAAGCATCTATTCCTATTGCTGCATTGAGATTAGCTTGCGAGCGCAATTGATGGCTTTTTATGATTGCCCATAGCCCATAAGCGGTCGAAAATTCCGTACCATTGAGCAAAGCCAAGCCTTCTTTTGCTTGTAAACGAATTGGTTTTATTTCTAAAATTTTATAAATCGTAGCCGCAGAAAGGCGAGAATTGCCATAACGAACTTCGCCCAAACCTACCAAAGGCAACGCCAAATGCGCTAACGGAGCTAAGTCACCCGAAGCACCTAACGAACCCAATTGAAAAATAACGGGATATACTTCTTTATTGTACAGAAAAATAAAATGCTCCAAAAGCGAAAGACTAACGCCACTGTGTCCGAACGAAAGTCCATAAATTTTGAGCAACATCATGAGTTTCACGACCTCCGTAGGTACTTCTTCACCGATACCAGCCGCATGAGATTGTATCAAATTCATTTGCAATTGCTCAATTTCACTTTCCGAAATTCCTACATCACAAAGCGAACCAAAACCTGTATTGATGCCATAAATAAGGTTTTCGCTCGTTTTTATTTTATGATGAAGGTAATCGTAGCAAGTAGAAATACGGTTGCGGCTTTCTTCAGAAAGCACCAAACGTGCATTTGAATCTACGATGTGAATAATATCGTTTAAAGAAAGTGCTTCTGGCGTAATAAAATGTTCGGATTGCATTAAAAAGGAATGATTGTGCTTGTATTTGAATAAAAACAGTTAAACAGTTTGCAAAATTACTTTATTTCTATTAATTATTTCTAATTTTAGAATAAAAAAACAAAAAAAATGCCTTTATCCGAATTAGATAAAGGCATTTTTTATTGTTTCCTTTTTGGGAATATTTAGATGGGTTACCTATTTTATAACCGTCCCTTGAACACTCAAAACAACAGAGTTTTTAGTATCAAAATTAGTATAAACATCCATAATTTGATAAAAAGTGAAAGGTGGCGGAACACTGATGTCAGCACCATTTGCGTCTTGTTTGTAACGTGGTTTTGCAGTAAAAGTAACCTCAATGTTAGCCGTTTCGCCTGGTAAAATCTTACCTTTGGGAGCAACCGCGTCTGTGCAGCCGCAATGCGTTTTTACAGATTTTATTTCTAATGGCTCTTTGCTGTTGTTTTTTACAGGCAAAAGAAAAACTTTGGGCTTTCCGATTTCAGCATCATGCGCCTCCATAGTACGTGTCCATTCTACTTTACCATTATTTTGAGTTCCGTCTTCGTAGATAATTGTTGAGGTCTGCGCAAAAGAAATTTGTGTAACAAAACACAATGCAACTACGATAAATTGAAGTATTTTTTTCATTTTATTGGATAAACTATTTTGAAAATTTGATGAAATAAAAAACTTCTACAAAGATATAGGCTTTTTAAATAGTACCTTGTTAATAAGGCGTTAATCTTTTTTGTCTATTCTTATTTTTGTTCAGAAAATTTCTTTTCCAAATCGCTCATTTCATAAATGTCACTCAGTTCGTATTCCAAAATATTTTGACCAAGCGTTTTTTTGTAATAAATCAAACCAAGCCCTTTGGCATATAATTCTTTGGATTGAAACTCATTGTGCCAACGTCCGTTCATATCGTCATCTACGCTTTCTCGATTTTCAAATACGACGCAATCGTATTTTTTTCCTTTGTAAGCATAAGTAGTTTTACCTGTAAATCTACGATTTTTGATAATCGTAGTCGTATGCGTTGTATCATTTGGGTAAGCAAATTTTATTTTGTACAAATAAATATGCGATGTGTCTGCAATTTCAAAAGGAAAGACAGCTGGCGAGAGTATTTGCGGCTGTATTCGTGTTTGTACGCCCGTAGAATCATACATATATAAGTATAAATCGTTGAGCATCATGCCATTACTGACTACTTCTTCATTTATAATTTGTTGAATTTGATATTTCGCATTGTAGAGCGTGCCTGTAAAAAACTGTCCAGTTTTATCGCTCGCTTTCGGGTCAGCTTTCAAGGTTTGGTAATACCAAAACTGCGGATTAACCTCTGGTTTGCCTACAAAACGGTATTCATACACTTTGCCTTGTTGCAAATCCTTCACAGGAAAATAATATTCTGTAATATCTTTTTCATTGTTGCAAGCCATTAAAAATGAAGCAATTAGGAAAAAGAAAAAGATTTTTTTAGCGTTCATATTTTTATTTTTGGCAAAGATAGTCCTTTTTTTAGTATTTTAAAAACGACTAATTAAACCAATTTTAAGTATAAAACAAAAAGCCTACGTAGTGTTACGTAGGCTTTTTTTATCCATATTAAAATAAAATACACTTATTGAAAAAATCTTAATCAATAATCGTAACTCGCATCATATTCGTACGGTAACGTTTTTCGATAGGCATACTACCTGTATTTATCAAAATATCGCCAGGTTTTACGATTTTTTGTGCTTTCAAAATTTCATTTACATCTAAAATCGTTTCGTCTGTTGTGCTAAATTTATCATAATAAAAACCTCTTACGCCCCAAACCAAATTAAGTGTATCTAACATATATCTTTTGTCCGAAAAAATAAGAATATTGGCACTTGGACGGAAACTCGACACTTTAAATGCAGTATAACCCGAAGTAGTCATACCAACAATTCCTTTTGCACCTAACTCGGCAGCCGTGCGAGCTGCATTAAAACAAACTACATCAGAAATAAAAGTTCTTGATTTTGTATTTGGTTTAGGACGCTTGTTTGCGATAGCTTCTTCGTAAATATCTCCAGATTCTACTTCTCTAATGATGTTACGCATAGTTTCTACTACTAAGGTCGGATGAGCTCCGCTTGCCGTTTCGCCACTCAACATCACTGCATCTGCACCATCAAGTACCGCATTTGCAACGTCTGTTACTTCGGCACGAGTTGGGCTTGGTGCTTCGGTCATGCTATCCAACATTTGAGTAGCCACGATAACAGGACGAGCACGCTGTATGCAAAGTTTTACCAATTCTTTTTGGATAGCAGGTACTTTTTCGATAGGAATTTCTACACCCAAATCGCCACGAGCAACCATAATTCCGTTAGCAGCTTTCACAATTTTTTTCATATTGATGATAGCTTCTGGTTTTTCGATTTTCGCAATCATTTTAGCAGGATGTCCAGCTGCTTTGATACGAACGTCCAAATCTTCCAAATCTTTTGCTGTACGAACAAACGAAAGTGCAATCCAATTGACAGGTTGTGTCAAAATAAAATCCAAATCTTCGATGTCTTTTACGGTCAAAGCTGGAAGAGAAACTTTTGTATCAGGCAAATTTACGCCCTTATTAGAAGAAAGCACGTGACCGTGTATTACTTCTAATTTTACAGTATCTATTTTATTGGTTTCTACTACTTTCAAAACGATTTTTCCATCGTCCACCAATACTTTTTCGCCCACTTCTACATCTTTTGCAAAAAATTCGTAGCTCATATAGATACGCTCTTTGGTACAAACGCCTTCTACGGTCGTAAAATTTAATATTTCGCCAGGCGCAATATCAACTTTTCCTTCTGCAAATTTTCCTACACGCAATTTTGGTCCTTGCAAATCTGCCAAAATACTCACGTGCGCGTTCATTTCTTCATTCAAAGCAACGATATGCTTAATCACTTGCAAGTGACCTTCGTGTGTGCCGTGAGAAAAGTTTAATCTAAAAACATCTACACCTGCATTTATTAGAGATTTCAGTCCTTCGTAAGTATTGCAAGAAGGACCAACCGTAGCTACTATTTTTGTACGTTGAAAATTACCTCGTTTCATTTTTTCGCTTATTTTTAATTTTATGAATTGTAAAAACTCAGATTTTACAATTTTGATATTTTAATTTAACATTGATTTTATTTTTGCCAATATTGTAATTATTACGTTTTCTTTTTACAATAGTTACATTTATTTACTTTTAATAGGCAGAAAATAGGCTAATTTATAGTAACTTCACAGCTTAGTGTATAAAATACAATAAGTATTACAAAGGTACAATAAAAATTTTGAAAAACTTATTTTATAACAAAAAAAATGACTACTCAATTAATTGAATAGTCATTTTAAATAATCTGGGACCCCGATGGGGCTCGAACCCACGGCCTCCGGCACCACAAACCAGCGCTCTAACCAACTGAGCTACGAGGTCCATTTATATTTTGATTCTATAAACTTCTGCAAAGGTAGAAAAGTTCCTTTGTTAAAAAAAATTTTTTTAGATTTTTTTTTATTTTTTGAAAAAAGTTTAAAAGGACTTAAATAATTGGACTAAAAAAATATAGAATAACAATTATACATATCTACGGTAACTTTCTTGCTACTAAAATTATCCACAGCATGTTGATAACCTTTGTGGATAACTCGATTTCTCAATTTAGTATCTGTCAAAAGATTTTCTATTGCGTGTGCAATAGCCTCTACCGAAGTCGGAGGAATAAGTGTAGAATCTTTACCAGCAGCTTCGGGCAAACAAGAACAATCCGACGTAATCACAGGCGTTTTTGTAAATAAGGCTTCAATAACAGGAATTCCGAAACCTTCATATTCTGAAGGATACAAAAATAAACTCGCAGCAGCATATACTTCGGGCAACTCGCTGTAAATCATTTTATCGATAAAAATAACTCGATTTTGCAGTTTATTTTCTCTCACAAAATCAATTACTTTTTGCTTATAGTCTTTTCCTTCGCCAATAATTACTAAAGGAATATCTAAATTTTGGGGCAATTGTGTCATCGCTTGTACGATGCGCAAAAGATTTTTTCGCTCGATAATAGAGCCTACATAAAGCATATAATCTTGCGGCAAGTTCATTTTTTGCTTCGTTTTCGCTATTTGCTCGGGAAAAATATCCTGTTGAAAACGCTCATCGCAAGTCTGATAAACGACCTTTATTTTGCTTTCAGAAATACCATAATATTGTATAATATCTCGTTTTGTTTGCTCGCTTATTGCAACAATCATGTCCGCATTCTCACAAGCGTAGCGAAATTTGAAATCGTAAATCCAGCGCTGTGCCGTCGGGTAATAATCAGGATAAACTTTAAAAATAAGGTCGTGAATAGTAACTATCGTAGGAATTTTCGCCTGTTTTATGCCTATTGGGATTTCGTGGCTCAGTCCATGAAAAAGGTCGATATTTGCCTTTTTTAAATCCGAATTTATACCAAAAGTACGCCAATAAGAACCAAACGAATGTGAAGGTTTATGCAACGAAAAATTCGTATTTTCAAGAAAAAAAGCTGTATTTTCATTATTTTTTAGCTTAGGAGCAAACAAATGATAATTTTCATCAGGAAAAAATTCTGCTAAATTTTTGACCAAAGTTCGGCTATAATTTCCCAAACCAGTATTATTTCCAAAAAGCCTTTTGGCATCAAAAGCTATATTTTTAGACATCATTTAAGGCTTATTTGTTTGAAAAAAATCTATCGCCAAAGCGTAACCTTTTAGCCCCAATCCTACGATACTTCCTACACAATTTTTCGCCAAAAAAGAATGATGGCGAAAAGTTTCTCTTGCATGGATATTTGAAAGATGTACCTCTATCGTAGGCGTTTTTATTGCAGCAATCGCATCAGCAATCGCAATAGAGGTATGCGTATATGCTCCTGCATTTAGAATAATTCCATCATAAGAAAAACCAATTTCGTGTATTTTATCCAATAAATCGCCTTCGTGATTGCTCTGGAAATAAAATAAATCTATTTCCGAAAATGCTGTTTTCAAAGTTTCAAAATATTCCTCAAAACTCAATGTTCCGTATATTTCAGGCTCTCTTTTTCCCAGTAAATTGAGATTAGGACCATTAACAATGATTATTTTTTGTTTCATAAATTTTTTATCTATTTTCAACCAACAAAGATGTTATTTTTTTTTAGCTTTTTTCAAAATTAGTTTAAAAACTTTGCTGCTATTTTATAAAAAAATGTTTGCAATATGTAACTTTGTGGATTATAAAGAAAAAATCAAATATATCTAAGTCGGCGTGAAGAAATAAATAAGTAGGCGTATAGAAATAATCGGTAAT
>JANMGN010000248.1:0-8967 GCA_031374645.1 Chitinophagales bacterium
TTTTCTGTTTCAACCGACTGAATATCAAGGTTTTGTAAATCTTTTATAACAGAAAAAGTAAAACTTCTAAGATGGAGCGCATGACCAATATCGCCAGCCTGCGGACGTGTAATTTCATTTTCATAAAAACAAGCAAATAAGTCACAATTAGCAATAACTTGGCTCACATTTTCTTTGCTAAATCCATGCAAACGATTCACGTTTTCAATCGTAGCATCGCTTTGAGAAATAACTTGAATCCGTTGTGCTGGCCCAAAAACCGTACGCTCTGTTTTTATATTATTTGCCTCCGAAATCGAAAGATGCAGCACTTTTCCAATATGAATTTTTCTGCTTGCCAAAAAACGCTGAATCATACCTTCTGCATAAGCTCCGCCCATACTATGCGTCACAAAATGCACCTTAGAGCTATCCGTCAAATGAAATTTTGAAATGATGCTATCCAATTGATTGTTAGCAAATCGGCGACCTTTTCGTTGCCTTTTTTTAGCCCTTGCAGTAGGCAAAAAATGACCACCATCAACAAAAAAAACATTTTTTGTATTAAAAAAAAGATAGGCTTCTTGAAAAAATGCTTCACACTCTTGTTGATTGTAATTCCAAGTATTTTTAGGTTTCGAAACAATAGAATCATATTGCCAATAGCATTCTCGAGCGCATTTTGAAGGCGATATTTTTTGTTTTCCCCAAAAACCATTTACAAAGATAATAAGATTTTCGGCATTTTTTTTAGGCAAAATGCTATCTGATGCTACGGCTTTTGTTTGTGCAAAAGTGAATAATGTGGAGAAAAAATAGAGTACGAGAAAAGTAAAAAAACGCATCATTTTTTAAGTTTTGTACAAAGTAATTGCTTATTTACCAGACTTCAAAATAAAAAACGATAATTTTACGTGTATTTTTTGCAAAAAAAATTTTTACACCGCTAAAAAATATTACTTTTGCACTCTAAATTTTTTTGAGCCAAAAAAGTAATGCAAAAAATAACAAAACGTACTGTTCGCTTAATAATCAGTGGGCTAATTTGCCAGCCTGCTATCGTTGTAATGTTCGCACCTCTGCTGTACATGGTTACTCCTTTTGCATCTTATCAATGGATAGTGGAAAAGTCAGTACAATTCATGTGGTTTTATTTTATGACCGCTATTTTTCTGCTTATTATTTCTCGAAAATACTGGATGTTTTTGTGTTTTGGATGTTGTGCAGCTTTATGTATGTTCATGAAAACCAACTCCAATGAGGCATTTGCTTATGCTGATAAAACCAACGCATTTGCTATAAAAGTGGCTAACTATAATGTTTCAAATGCAATCAATAATATAGATACTTTGATAGCTGGTATTGCTAACTCAGAGGCTGATTTATTGAGTATTCAAGAAGTCAATCCTGTACTGGATTCGATTTTTCGCAATCGTTTGGTCAAAAAATTTCCCAATATTTACAGCTATAAAAGTGCAGATTTTTATGGCATGATGATACTTTCAAAATACCCGTTTGGCAAAGCAGACACTTTTTCTTATCGAGGAATACCAAATATGATAGGCTGTATCAATATTGAAAAAGAAAAATGCAAATTACACTTTATTTCTTCGTATTTATTGCCACCTTTCAATGCTCAAACCTACGAAATCATGCGTGGACATTTGGGAACTATTGCTTACAAATCGAAAGAAATCAATGCTCCTTTGGTTGTTTTGGGTACATTTAATACTGTTCCTTGGTCAAGAGAAATTCAAGATTTTAAGAGTATCGGAGAATTGAGCGACAGTAGAATTGGTTTTGCTCCGACTTATCCGAACAATGCCCCTGCCATGTTACAAGTGCCTTATGATCATATTTTTCACTCTCAATACCTCGCTTGTACCGAGTTTGAAACGGTAACTACAAAAGCTACAAAACATACAGGTATCGAAGGTGTTTATCAATTTGTAAATACTAATGCAGAAGTTTCTAACCCAACGAATAAATAGTTTTCGCTTTGCTTTTCAAGGTATTTATGTATTTTTTAAAAATGAAATACACGCAAAAATTCATCTTTTAGCTGTATTTTTGGTAACTATTTTCGGAATATATTCAAAAATATCTCCTACAGAATGGTGTATAATTTTGCTGTGTTTTGCGCTTGTTTTAGCGGCTGAAATGATAAATAGTGCCATTGAAAACGTAGTTGATTTGATTTCTCCTGAACTACATCCTTTGGCAGGAAAAGCAAAAGATTTAGCAGCAGGAGCTGTTCTGACAGCTTCGATTTTCACTGTAATAATTGCTGCATTAATTTTCATACCTAAGTTTGCTCTCCTTCTAAAATAGAAATTTAAAAATGAAAAATAATACTAAAAGCCTAACTTTCAATGTTTTATTAAATAAAAAAAACAGTATATTTATTTTTTTATTAATAAATAATTTTGTTTTTGCACAAATAGATACTTGCGACTGTCATAAAAATCGTCCGTTTTTGTTTCCTGTCGCTTTGACTGCTTATGGTGCTTTGAGCATTGGTAACGCTGGTTTTCCTTCGAGTGAATATGTAAAAAAACAGCGAGATTTAAACTTTCCTACTTTTCGTACTCATGTAGATGATTATTTGGTATATGTGCCTTCTGCCCTACCCTTTGCACTGGAAGCTGCTGGTGTAAAAGGTCGTCATAATATGAAAGACAAAATTGCACTTTATACTATTTCAATGGTGATGAATGTTGCGGTTATGAATACGCTCAAATACTCTATAAAAACGCTTCGTCCTGATGGTTCTGCCAATAATTCGTTTCCGAGTGGACATACTGCTTTCGCTTTTGGTGGCGCACAATTTTTACATAAAGAGTACGGTTATAAAAGTCCTTGGTACAGTATTGCAGGTTATGCAACCGCTACGACTACTGGCGGGCTGCGAGTTTTAAACAATAGACATTGGTTTTCAGATGTGGTCGTTGGAGCAGGCTTGGCGATGCTTTGTACCGAAATTACTTACCGTATTTATCCTAAAATAAAGCCTTTAATTTTTAAAAATAAAACAAAACAAGTGTCAAAAGCGTTTTAGTAACGTGTAAATAATAACTTGTGTTTTCTGCTTGCCTATTAAAAGCTATACTTCATTAAATTTTCAGCCCAATGCGCTGCATTGAACTTCTAATTTAGCTCGTCTATCTTCTAATATATTAACCATAAATCCACAACTTATTAGTCACACGTTACTTAGTTTTGGTATTATTTTTGCAAAAATAATAGTGAATACGTTTTTTCTTTACGAAAAACATCTAATTTTGCAAATATTTTTAAATATATCATAATAACACAAACGTTTTTTGATAAAACAATAATAAACATGTCTAATAATCACAATATTGCTTTGAGCCGTCGAGTACAAGTTATGGCTGAATCCGAAACGCTAAAAATGGCAAAAATGGCTCGTGAGTTACGTGCCGAAGGACACGATGTAATCAGTTTGAGCCTCGGAGAACCTGACTTCGATACGCCCGAACACATCAAAACAATGGCGAAAAAAGCACTTGATGAAGGGCATACCAAATATACGCCTGTTTCTGGAACTTTGGATATTAGAAAAGCGATTGTACAGAAATTTAAACGTGACAATAATTTACAATTTTCTGAAAATCAGATAGTTGTGTCGAATGGAGCAAAACAATCTATCTTTAATCTTTGTCAGGTTTTACTTGACCCAGGAGATGAGTGCATTATTTTTGCACCTTATTGGGTATCGTATGCGGAGATAGTTCGCATGGCGGAAGGCGTGCCTGTTTTGGCAAAAGCTGGTATCGAACAAGATTTTAAAGTGACTGCCGAACAAGTGGAAGCTGCGATTACAAAACGTACCAAAATGGTACTTTTTTCTTCGCCTTGCAACCCAACAGGCTCTGTTTATTTGAAAGAAGAACTGGAAGCTATCGCTGCCGTAATTGCAAAATACGACAACATATATATAGTTGCTGACGAAATTTATGAGTACATCAATTTTACAGGAAGTCATGCTTCGATTGGTGCTGTGGAAGTCGTAAAAGATCGTGTAATTACTGTAAATGGTTTTGCAAAAGGCTTTGCTATGACGGGTTGGCGTTTGGGTTATATTGGCGCACCTGTGGCAATTGCTGCCGCTTGCGAAAAAGTGCAAGGTCAAATTACGTCTGGCGCAACGGCTTTTGGTCAAGCGGCAGGAGCTTATGCTTTGCTCGCCGATTTAACGCCTACGCACCTAATGCGTGACGAGTTTTTGAAACGTAGAGATTTGATTATCAGCCTTTTAAATGAAATTCCTGGTATAAAAACAAATGTTCCAGAAGGCGCATTTTACGTTTTTCCAGACATCAGTTATTATTTTGGAAAAACAGATGGCAAAAATGTTATTGAAAATGCTGACGATTTTTGTGATTATTTGATGCTCAACGCTTATGTTGGTTTAGTGTCTGGAAATGCTTTTGGCGACCCAAATTGTTTCCGCCTTTCTTACGCTGCTTCGGAAGTGCAATTGCGTGAAGCGGCGAGAAGAATGAAAGTATTTTTGGCGAAATTGAGTTAAATTGGTAATTTGATAATTTACCAATTTGATAATTGAAAACTGGGCGAAACTTTGTTTTGCAACAATTTTTCCTTATTATGTCTTTCAATAGACATTTGATGTTCATTTTTTGTTGTACCTTTGAACTAATTTTAACGCTCGTGCGTTTTAGTATTGTAATTAATTTTCAAAATCATTAAATTCCTATATTATGGCTTTTCAATTCACAGATGTGAACTTCAAAGAAACTGCACTGGCTAATGCTGGTGTTTCTGTAATCGATTTTTGGGCAGAATGGTGTGGCCCATGCCGTATGCTTACTCCAATTATCGAAGATTTGGCGACCGAATACGAAGGCGTTGCGCTTGTTGGTAAGGTGGATGTAGATGCAAATCCTGAAACTTCTGTCCGTTATGGCGTAAGAAGTATCCCGATGATCCTAATTATGAAAGGTGGAGAAGTGGTAGATAAACACGTTGGTCTTTTGACAAAAGAGGCTTTAAAACAAAAAATCGAAGCGCACTTAACAGTAGCTGCTTAGTTTTTTCTTTATTTTACTAAAAAATAGCCTTCTCATTTTATTGAGAAGGCTATTTTTTTTAGTTTATCTACGATTTTGGCGAGTTGGTGCTAAAATCCCAACAGGTTTTGAGAACGTCTTGGGATTTTAGAGCAGAAAAGATAATTTTACACCAAAATCACTAATAAACTATTTATTTTTTCAGTTTCACACCAGCGAGCAAATTATCTTCATCTTCCATAACATCTTCATCGTGCATATCCAGTAATTGTTTTCTGTTGGCAAAATAACTACGCCATTTTTCAATACCCAAACGCATATCTTCGTGTAATTGAGAGTCAAATTTTACCATTTCGTTCGTCGTAGGATGCACAAAACCTAATTCTTTGGCATGAAGCGATTGACGAGGCAACACTTTGAACGTATTGTGTATAAATGCCTTATATTTTGAGTAAACAGTACCTGCTAAAATATCGTGTCCACCATATTTATGGTCATTAAAGAGTGTATGTCCGATGGATTTCATGTGAATACGAATTTGGTGCGTACGTCCTGTTTCCAAGCGACACTCAATCAAAGTGGTATAGTAAAAACGCTCCAAAACCTTGTAATGTGTCACTGCCCATTTACCTTCATTTTCATCGTGAAAAGTAGTCATACGCATGCGGTCACGTGGATCACGACCTACATTTTTATTGATTGTGCCTTCATTTTCATCAAAATTCCCCCAAACCAATGCCACATAACGCCTGTGAACGGTATGTGCTGCAAATTGTTTTGCTAAAAATTGCAGAGCATAAGTTGTTTTTGCAATCAAAATCAAGCCAGAAGTATCTTTATCAATACGATGTACCAAGCCAGGAGAATTGAGAATTTCTTCTTCTTTCGGTGGCGTTGGCGATACATATTTCAAATAATAGGCAAGCGCATTGATGAGTGTTCCGTCAGGATTTCCTACACCAGGATGCACGACCATCTTAGGTGGTTTATTGATAATTAGAACTTGATCGTCTTCAAAAACGACATCTAAAGGTATATTTTGTGGCGTAACGGTATAATGTTCTGGCGGCTTCGGCAAGACAATTGTCAAAACATCGTTTGGACGAACAGGGTAACTCGCCTTACTTTGTTTTCCATTCACTTGCACCGAACCAGTAGAAATTGCGTGCTGCACTTTCGTACGAGTAGCTCGTTCGATGCACATTGTGATGAACTTATCCAAGCGAATCGGAGATTGTCCAGGGTCGCAAACAAACCTAAAATGTTCAAAAAGCTCTTCTTCGCCTTCTACTATTTCCTGATTATCATCTATGGGTATAATGATTTCTTCTTCTTCCTCCATTTTCTGAATTTTATAATTTTTGCAAAGGTACGATTTATTTTGGAAAAAATAGAAACTTACGAGTGTGTCTTATTTTCAATGGCTGCGAAGTTTTATTTAGTAGCTTTTAGATAAATTACCGATAAAGGCGTAGTTGTTTTAAGCTAAGACGAGCAAAAAAAGCTGACGATACAGCGCATCGGCGAGTATTTTTAACGAAGTATTAGCTTAAAAGCTGACTTGGTAAGTTATTTTTTATAAGTTCCCAACTCACATTTTCAAGATTATCAGATTAAAAATCCAATTAATCAGTATTATTCCTATTAATGCGAAACCCAATTTCTGAGATATTGAGTTTATTGACGTGATAAAATTATTATTTTTTAAAGCGATTATTCTAAAAGGAATTTGGGCAAAAAAATAAAATAGCACAAAAAAACTTGAAAAGTTTAGATGATAAGCATTTTTAAAATTTCCGCTTGAAATTTCACAAAAAGCTCTCGTTGTGCCACAAACTGGGCATTGAACACCTAATAAACTGTCAAATAAACAAAAATGAGGTATCAAATTTAGGTATTCGATTAATTTATTTTTGAAAATTAAAAAGAGAAGTAAGACGAGAATATTGCTGAGGAGAATATTTAGTTGGTGCTGAATCACGAACTTAGAAGAAAAAAACTGAAGCAGATATTTAGGAATAAATGAAATTTCCATTTTACTTTTGGTTTTACTAAAATATTAAGGTTGAGTGAATAGAAAATTTACTCACTCAACCTAAGTAGCCAATTAGGCTTGCCAAGTATGACTACACTTTTGACAAGTAGTTGGGTTTCTGTCAGCAAGTAAAGCTAATAATCCGATTGGGAAGAAACATACTGCTACGATAATTTGCCAAGGCTTAAAACCTCCTTTTCTGGTAAGTTCGCTGCATTTAGGACATGAAAGATTTGCCATGATACTATTATTTTGGTATTTACGATTTCCTACTCGTGTGGCTTTTCGGTTACGCCCTGTTTTTTAGTGTGATGGCTGGTCTTCACATTTTCATATTTTTAAAAATTATTGCAAATGTAACAAATATCTTCTACACGGTAGGTAATTTTTTATAACTAAACATAATAAAAATTTATATGCTAATTTCTACCTTTCTTTCAAATCTCTATACATAATATACGTATCTACAAATCCTAATTTTTTGTGTCTAAAACCTTTGGGCGTAGTACCTATAATTTCAAAACCATATTTTTTCCAAAGCTCCACCGCAGCTGTGTTTGTACTTACAACAATATTGAATTGTATCGCTAAATAGCCCTTTTCCTTTGCGAACTGAATAGAATATTCGCATAATAATTTGCCTACGCCTTTACCGTGGCATTCAGGATTTACCATATAACTACAATTGGCAATGTGGTCACCTAAATCGATTTGATTGGGCTTGATGATGTAAGTTCCTACGATTTGACCTTCGTCATTTATAGCGACAAAAGTATCCATATAGTCAGCAAACCAGTTTTTATGCAGCATATCTTTGGGCGTATTTGGGTCAAAAACGTAGGTATCGCCCGTGGAAATAACGTTTGTAAAAATATCCCAAACCTGGTCGTAGTCTTTTAGTTTGTCAGCTTGTCTGATGGTCATTTGCTAATTTATTTACTTTTTTCTTTTTTTCAGAAAGAGAAAAGGATTTATCAAAAAAATGTGAGTTTGGTATAGTAATTATTTCATTATCTGCTGTCTTCAAGTGGACAAAAAAATAGGTCAATTCTATAACTTCTCCTTCATATTGATAGTCTTTGTGCAATATTTTCACAAAATCACCTAACTTTATAGGATGGTTAAAAAATATCAAAATACTTGAGCTAATATTGGAAAGTAGTGACCATTGGGCAAAAAAAGCAACGCCCAAAGCAGTCAAAATAGAACTTGCAAACAAGGCAATTTCACTTTGTTTGAAACCCCAAACGCCTGTCAAAAGGATAACTGTAGTTATACTCATAAACAATTGCACTGTCCTGATTGCCATTTTTCTCCGCCCTCTTTCTAAGCGAGTTTTTTTGAGAAAATTATTGATAATCGTTTTAAAGACAAAATATAACACAATGTAAATCCCCAAAATAAACAGGGTTTCAATAATTTGAATTTTGTAGTCTTCCATGGTCTAATGATTATTATTTTTTATAATACACTAAAAATCAATTGCTTATAAGTATTTAGGCTAATTTAGCTTATGTTATTTTTTTAAGTCGATTGTGAAAAAATAACATAAACTAAATTTTAACGCCTACTTACGGGTTTTATTTAATATCATAAAATTTATCTTTATCCCAATTCATAGGGTTGTTTGAAATATAATTTTGTATATACTCAAACGCTTGTGCATCTCGAATAATATGGTCATAAAAACGAGGTTGCCATCCAAATTCAAAACCTAATCTATTGCAATGCTTTGTAACCGCAGATTTATAAGAACCTATAATGGATGAAATAGTGTTTTTGCCCTGATTTTGAAACCGTTGTTGTCCGATGTTTTTTTCAATCGGTTGAGACAAGGCATGCCTTGTCTCCTCTACGTTTGTATCAGACAAGGCTTGCCTTGTCTCCTCTACGTTTTTATCA
>JANMGN010000289.1:0-8850 GCA_031374645.1 Chitinophagales bacterium
CAGTTATTTAACGCTGTTTTTGAAATACTCAAAAAATGTAAGTCATTTTGTACGCCTACTTAATTATCATAACATAAGGAGTGTTTTATAAAAAAAAATGTAACTTTGCACTTGTAATATTTAAAAATAATTAATCAAAAAATAAAAAGTTTGTCACTGCATGATTTTTATTAAAGATGACGCAACGACAACAGTATGCGAAGATAAATATGAACAATTGGCAAATAGAACAAGCAGAATGGCTTGACGCACTCGAAGAAATCATTGCAGGCGAAAGTAAAGAAAACGTACAAGCCCTGTTTTTAGAACTAAGAAAATTAGCGGCACGAAAAGGCGTTTCTTTGAGTGGCCCTGGTTTAAATACACCTTATGTGAATACTATTTCGACAGATGAAGAACCTTCGTATCCTGGCGATTTGGAATTAGAGAAAAAAATCGAAAATATTTTTCGTTGGAATGCAGCCGCTATGGTTCTCAAAGGTACAGATAGTAAATCGGGTGTAGGTGGTCATATTTCCACTTACGCAGGCAATGCTGTAATGATGGAGGTCGCTTTTAACCATTTTTTACGTAAAAAAAGTCCAGAATATGGTGGCGACATTTTCATGATACAAGGTCACGCTGCGCCAGGTGTATATGCACGTGCTTTTATGGAAGGTCGTTTTACAGAAAATCATCTGCGCAATTTCCGTCGTGAATTGGGCGAAGGTGGTGGACTTTCTTCTTATCCGCATCCGAGACGTATGCCTGATTTTTGGGATTATCCTTCGGTTTCGATGGGTTTAGGACCAATGATGGGCTTATATCAAGCACGTTTTTGGAAATATTTGGAAAATCGTGGCTTGAAACCTAAAAATGGTGGTAAAGTTTGGTGTTATATTGGCGATGGTGAAATGGACGAACCAGAAATTTATGGTTGTATCAATCTCGCTGTTCGGGAAGGTTTGGATAACTTGATTTTTATCCTAAATTGTAACCTACAACGCCTTGATGGGCCAGTTCGAGGAAACGGAAAAGTAATACAAGAACATGAGCGTAGTTTTCTCGGCTCTGGTTGGGAAGTTATCAAAGTGCTTTGGGGCAGCGAATGGGACGAGCTTTTTGCAAAAGACGAAACAGGTAAATTAATGACCCGTTTAGAAGCAATTCTTGATGGCGATTTTCAATATTCATCTACTTTAGTGGAAAAAGGCGATGCACAAAAATGGCGTGACATGATTACGGGTGGCGACGCTGACTTAGTAAAACTATTGTCTTCTTTAAGCGACGAACAGATTTTAAAACTCAAACGTGGCGGTCACGACCATAAAAAAGTATATGCAGCGTACCACAAAGCAATGACTTGTGGTAAGCCAGCTTGTGTAATTATGCAGGCTGAAAAAGGACACGGTTTGCCAAGTTCTGGATTGAATACAGCGCATAATACAAAGGATTTTAATCAAGATACTCGTTATAAAATTACACAGCGTTTGGGGATTCCACTCACGCCTGAGCAAGCAGCAAAAGCTGACTTTTATACATTAAATGATGATAGTGAGGAAGTTACGTATGTGAAAAAACGTCGTGAAGCATTAGGTGGTTTTTTACCACACCGTCAAAATACTTGTCCGCCAATCACGATGCCTGATGATAGCAACTTTACAGCTTTCGATAGTGGTAGCGGCGAGCAAGAGCCTTCCACAACATTGGTAATGGTGCGTATCATGACTTCGCTTACGAAAGACAAAAGTGTAGGTAAATACATCGTACCAATCGTACCCGATGAGGCACAAACTTTCGGTTTGCATGGTATTTTTTCTTCGGCAGGTATTTATAATCCGCTTGGGCAACAATACACGCAAATGGGTATTGGCTCTGACGCCTTGAAATACAAGGAAGCGACAAACGGTCAAGTATTACAAGAAGGTATCAACGAAGCGGGTGGTATTAGCTCGTTTGCAGCGGCTGGCTCGGCATATTTTATACATGGCGTCCCTATGATTCCATTTTATATCTATTACAGTATGTTTGGTTTCCAGCGCATCGGCGATTTCGTTTGGGCTGCTGCGGATCAGTTGTGCAAAGGTTTTCTTTTGGGCGGAACTGCGGGTCGTACTACGCTGAATGGCGAAGGTTTGCAACACGAAGATGGTCATTCTTTGACCATAGCTTCGACTGTGCCAAGCGTTATAAGTTATGATCCATCATTTGCTTATGAAGTAGCGACGATTGCAAAAGATGGTATCAAAAGAATGTATGTTGATAATGAACCACTTATATATTATGTGATGTTGTATAACGAAAATCATCTGATGCCAGCACGCCCTGCGCAAATTACTGATGCAGACATTACAAAAGGACTTTATCGTTATCACACATCAAGTATTAAGGCGAAAGACGGTGTAAAAGCGCATCTTTTGGGTAGCGGCTCTATCATGCAACAAGTACTGAAAGCGGTAAAAATTTTAGAAGAAGAGTTTAACATTTCTACTGATATTTGGTCAGCAACGAGTTACATAGAAGTTACTCGGGATTGCACAGCAGTAGAGCGTAGAAATAACTTGAATCCTACGGCAAAGAAAGAAAAATCTTATTTTGAAAACTTGTTTGCAAAAGAAGAAGGTGTAATAGTGAGTGCTTCGGATTATATAAAATCTTTGGCAAATGGTATCGCAAAATGGTCGCCTTTGGATTATACTGTTTTAGGAACAGACGGTTTCGGACTTTCAGAAAGTCGTCCAGATTTGCGTGATTACTTTGAGATTTCACCAAAATTCATCGTTTTGACTACGCTAAATCGTTTGGCAGTACAAGGCAAAATGGACTGGAAAACAGTAGAAGCTTACGCAAAAAAAGAAGGAATAAATAAGGATAAGTTTGACCCGACATTGGCGTAATAAACAGTAGGGCGCAACTCTTGCGGTTGCCCAATGTTTTTTGTGAAAATATAAAATATGTTAAATTCATTAAAAATACAAAATTTCAAGGCGATAGAAAACCTTGAAATTCCAGAATTAGGTCAAATCAACCTAATTACAGGGAAAAATAACACTTGTAAAACTTCAGTTTTGGAAGCGGTTAGTATTTTGGTGTCAGGTTTTAACAAATCTTGGTTAACTAAGCTAATAAGTAATAGAGGAGAAACACCAAGTGGAAAAGATAGAATAAATGGGGTTGATTATTGCAGTACATTTTTTACTGGCAGAAAAATAGTTTTTGACCAAAATCATAAAGTTTATATTGGAAATGCGAATGATTTTATTTCATTCGCAATCATTTATACTGATTTGTTGGGAAATATTGTAGACTCTTCATCTTCGACTGCTAGAGAATCCCTTTTATTGACATTCAACAATAAAGATTTTGTTAAGGATTTATCGTCTATTGCGCAGTTTCCTGATTTTGGAAAGCAAAGTGAAGAAGGTACTTTTTATTTTGTTGATGCTAGGAGTGTTGAAATCGAAAAGAGCATAGAAAAGTTATGGAATAAAATTTCCCTAACAGAAAAAGAAGATATTGTAATTGATGTAATAAAAATTATCGAACCTCTGACTGAAAAAATAGCATTTTCAGGACGTACTGTAAAAATCAAATTAAAAGGTGCAAAGACACCTATGTTTTTACTAAGTATGGGAGATGGCGTTAATCGTATATTAAACATTGCCTTAGCAATGGTCAATGCTGAAAACGGCTATCTTTTTATTGACGAAATAGAAAATGGATTACATTATTCTGTACAAGTTCAACTTTGGGAAACAATTTTTTTCTTGGCTAAAAAATTGAATGTTCAAGTATTTGCAACGACACATAGTAGCGATGCAGTTGCTGCATTTTCTATTATTGCTACTGAAAAAGGCAATGAAAAATTAGGCAAAGTAGTACGTCTTTCTAAGAAAAATGGCGAGTTGAAAAGTAGTGTTTTTGCAGATGAGGAATTAAAAATTGCTTACGAAAACGATATGAATTTAAGATAATGTCAGATATAAAAGAACATTCAAGCGCAAGACTTTTGGTAGAAGGGAATGATGATTTTCATGTTGTACATAATCTGTGCAGTACTTTTAGTGTTGATGTTAGAAATCGTGAAAATAAAAGGGGAGGTCAGTTCAGTATCAAAGATTGCAAAGGTATCACTAATCTTTTACCAATGATTCCAATAGAATTAGAGCTTTTAGACGTTATCGGAATTATCATAGACGCCGATAATGATTCAAATACTAATTGGGCTGCTGTAAGAAATGTATTTAAAAAAGAAGGTTATGATTTACCTGAAAAATTAGATAGTAATGGCTGCATCTGTGAAACTAAAGGGAATAAAATTGGAGTTTGGATTATGCCAAATAATAATGAAAAAGGAATGTTAGAAAACTTTATTGCGATGCTTATTGATGAAAATGATACATTACTACCAAAAGCTGAACAAATTGTAGCTGAAATTGAAAAAGAAAATTTACAAAAATACAAAGATACATATCATCCTAAAGCGTTGATTTATACATGGTTAGCTTGGCAAGAAAGCCCTGGAACTCCTATGGGTCAGGCAATTACAAAAAAATATTTGAACCCTGAGAATAAAGAAATTTGTGATAGGTTTGTTAATTGGATTAATCAACTTTTTATAGAAAACCGTGATAAACCATATTAATTATGCAAGCATTAAAAATTTTAGCACATATCCAAAATGGTGTAATAACGTTGCCATTTGAATATCGGCATTTGAATTTACAAGATGTCGAGATAATCGTTTTAGGCGAACACCTTGAAGATAATACTATTCCTATTGATGCGAATGTTGAAAAAATGAAGAAAAAAGAACGGCTTATAGCTGCTTTTGAAGGACTTAAAAATATTAAATCTTTTCAAGAAATTGAAGACCCTGTAAAGTGGCAAAGAGAACAGCGAGATGAATGGGAATAAAGTACTTTTAGATACTAATGTGTTGATAAATTATTCAAAAAATTTAGTAAGTACTAATTTACTAAATTCTTTTGATGAATGTTGTATTTCTATTATTACTTATATGGAAATGTATGGGTATCCTTTTGCTGTAACTGATGAAAAATTAATGATAGATAAGTTATTTCAAATATCATCGTTGATAGATTTAGATTTAAAAATTGCAAATAAAGTAATTGAATACAGAAAAAGAAAAGTCAAAAAAATAAAATTACCAGATGCTATAATTTTAGCAACAGCATCTGTTTAACAATTGGCATTATTAACAGACGATTGGGACGATTTTGAAGGTATTGATGAGCAGGTAGAAATTATAAGATTAGACAGATTTAAACTTTAATATAACAGAAAATTGAAATATATCATAATTAGAATATATGAGCGTAGAAATTAAAGTACCAGACCTTGGAGATGGTGTAGTTGGTAAATTATTAAATATCAACGTAAAAGTAGGCGATGTTATCACAAAAGATACCGTTATCGCTGAAATTAATATGGATAAAGCTGATGCCGAAGTACCTGCCGATATGGAAGGTACGGTCGAGAAAATCGTTGGAAAAGCTGGCGATGATGTCAAACAAGGCGATGTTTTGATTGTTATTTCGACAGCCGTAAGCAAAAGCGAACCAATAGTGGTTAGTAATCCGACTATTGCTGTTCCACAGAGTGCTGAGCCTGTATCTTCGGAAATCGAAATCCGTGTGCCTGATTTGGGCGATGGTGCAGTAGGTAAAATCAATGAAATTTTGATTGCAGTTGGCGATAAGGTTAGCAAAGATAGTGTCGTGGCATCTATTAATTTGGATAAAGCCGACGCTGAAATGCCAGCTGAGGTAGAAGGCGAAATTCTAAAAATAATGGTTAAAGTTGGAGATGAAGTCAAACAAGGCGATTTGATTGCAGTTGTAGCGGCAATTGCTACTGCGAATCAAGCTGCGGTTGCAGCTCCTCAGCCTGTCGTTTCTGCACCCAAAGCGGTACAAATAGAGGTTGCAGTTTCGCCAATTGCTCAAAATACGACTTCAAATAATACACAACGTACTTCTCCGTTGGCAAGAAAACTGGCTCGTGAGTTGGGTGTAGATTTGGCGAATGTTTCTTCCAAAGGAGCATTTATTTCCAAAATTGATGTCATAGAAGCATTTGCAAAAAAACAAGCTCGTACTTCGGGCGGTGGCGGAGTTGCTCCAAAAGCATTGCCTAATTTTGCAAAGTACGGTACTATTCGCAAGGAAAAAATGTCCCGAATTGGCGAATTGACGGCTGAAAATCTGAGCTATTCTTGGAGTACAGTTCCTCACGCTTGGATTTTGGAAAAAGTAGATTTGACCGACATCGAAGCGCAACGTCAAAAACACAAAGACATCGTGAAAACGAAAGGTGCAAGTTTGACTATTACAGCTATTATTGCGAAAGCAGTAGCAAAAGCCTTGGTTCAAATGCCCGTTTTCAACGCTTCTTGCGACATGGAAAATAAGGAAATTATTTTTAAAGAATTTGTTCACATGGGTATTGCGGTAGATACGCCAAACGGTTTGGTTGTACCTGTGATTATGGATTGCGATAAAAAATCTATCTTTGAAATTGCACAAGATTTGGGTACTATCTCGGCTGATGCAAAAAAAGGTAAACTAAACGATATAAAGGCAGCTACTTTTACCATCTCAAATGTTGGTGGAATTGGTGGTTCTGGTATTTTACCAATTGTAAATACGCCACAAGCAGCAATTTTGGGCGTAACAGGCTCGAATATTGAGGCAGTCTGGAACGGTACAGAGTTCAAACCTCGTTTGATGATGCAAATGACCATTGGTTTTGACCACCGTGTTATCAATGGTGCAGATGCTACTCGTTTTCTACAAATCGTAAAGCAAAATTTGGAAGACCCTTTTATGTTGAGTTTGTATTAGAAAAAACCTAATATTTTGTTTGTTTATAAAAAAATGCCTTGCAAGAGTAATCTTGCAAGGCATTTTTTATTAAATATATGGTTTTAATTTCTCAAAACAAAAGCGGGTTCTCTTTGGCTTTTTAATGCTTTTAGTAATTTACGAGCATCGTTTAGGTTGCTTGTTTTTTCTACTAAAATACGATAAAAATTAATATCACTTGCAAAAATAACCACAGGCGTATAACCTTTTTTACTCAATGAAGCTGCTTGGTCATCTGCATTTTTAGCATTTTGATACGAACCAGCTACTACCCAAAATTCGCCTGGTGCAGGATTGTATTCGCTATTAATTCCTGTATAAGTCGTTGATTTTGAAGTGTTTGTATTTTTTATACTTGCATTTTGAACAGGATTTATAGGATTGCTCGAAGCGATTTCTCCAGTTTTACCGTTATCTGTTGTCGGTGTATTGTTGCCAGCCATTGTATTTCCTTTGTACAATTTATCAATCACATTAATATCCAAATCATTTGATGCTTTGGTAACTTTTACTTCCGTACGGCGATTGATTTTGTGTTGTTCTTCTGTGCAAACTGCGCCATCACGACACTGATTTCTCAACTGCGTTTCTCCATAACCAATTGCTTTAATTCTATTGGCAGCAATTCCTTTATCGGTCAAATATTTCACAGCACTTTCTGCACGACGTTGCGAAAGCGACTGATTGTAATCGCTTTTTCCACGAGCATCTGTATGCGAAGAAAGCTCGATTTCTACTTCTGGATATGCTTTTAGTAAACCAACCAAGGGATCTAAATCCAAGCGAGCATCAGGACGAAGCGAAGCATCGTTGTAGTTGTAATAAACATTGTTCAACTGAAAAATTTTGCCTTCGGGTAGGGGAGAAGTCAGTTCTGCCAAATCCAAGTTAATTGGAATTTCAGCAGCACCTTTTTTCATATTTTTAGTTGAAAATTTGGTAGAAGTAGCTAAAAAATTGTCTTTTGTAACCGAAATCTTATAATTTGCATCTGGTTTTACAAAATATTTGTATTTTCCTTCATTGTCTGTCGTAATAACCTGCGTTTCATTCGTTGCCTCATCGGTTAGTGTTACGGTTGCATTTGGAATTGGATTTCCACGGCTACCTTTAAGTACACCTGCGATTGGAATAGTATTTTCGCCGATTTTTTCCATCAAAAATAAGATTTCATCACGATCTTGGCAACCACTTACAATAATTTGTTTATTTTGATAACCATTTTTAGAAATAGTAACCAAATATTTACCATTTTTCATTTTGAGTTCAGCTTTTCCTTCACTGCTCGAACTATACATCGTAACATCTGAATTAGCGGATGCCGAAGTCAGAATATTAGTGCTATCATTAGAAGTCAGTTTGATAATACTTCCATTTGCATCGGTCAAAACTTCTCCAATTTCGTAGTCCGTAATATTCGTAACTTTTACATTTACGGCTTCTATTTCTTTACCATCAGTTTTTTCTACAACATAAACAATGGTTTTACACTCTGCGTTTTTATCTTTTTTCTTTCCAATAATATTTTCCGTACTGAAACTGTAAATATCATCTTCGCCCTTTCCACCTGCTCTATTCGAGGAAATATACCCGTTTTTACCTTCGGAATCAACAATTAAACCAAAATCATCAGCCTCAGAATTGAAAGGTCTTCCTAAGTTTTCTGGTTTAGCAAACGCTTTATCTTCATTTGGTTTCGTGAAAAAAATGTCGTAACCACCCAATCCGCCTTTTCCGTCAGAAGCATAAAAAAGCGTTCCTTCAGCATTTACGAAAGGGAAAACATCGTTTTTGTCCGTATTTACTTCTGGGCCTAAATTGATAGGACTGCCCCAAGCATCGCCTTCTTTTTTCGACATATAAATATCCATTCCACCTACGCCACCTTCACGGTTTGATGCAAAATATAAAATATTGCCGTCAATAGAAATACTTGGGTGGCAATTGTCAAATTCATCGCTATTGAAAGGTAAATCTGTTCCAT
>JANMGN010000294.1:0-5554 GCA_031374645.1 Chitinophagales bacterium
GGTTTGGGTGGTAGTTTTGGAAATTTGATAGGTACAATTGGCGGTACAGCTGTGGCGATGAAAGGTATGCACGATGCAATGGCAATGCAAGGCGCAAGCCGAGCGATTGATTTTGCTTCGGGCAGTGCAGTAGAAGGTGCTAAGAATATGTCTTTTTTAAGAGATACGATTGATAAGATGGGATTGCCTATGAAAGAAAGTATGGAAGGTTTTAAGACCTTAGATGCTTCGATTTATGGTACTGGATTGAGCCAGCAATTTGCAAGAGATATGTTTCAAAATACAGCGATGGCAACAACTGTACTTGGTGTGAGTGCTGACAAAACAAAAAATGCTTTTTTGGCGATTGGACAAATGGCAAGTAAAGGTGTAGTGAGTATGGAAGAATTACGAGGTCAGCTGGGTGATTCGCTTCCTGGTGCAGCGTCTATCGCTGCACGAAGTATGGGTATGACTATTCCAACATTTAATAAAATGGTGGAAAGTGGTAATTTGTTAGCAAAAGATTTTTTGCCTAAATTTTCGGCAGAGCTGGCACATACTTTTCAAGATGCACTTCCTGGTGCGGTCAATAGTGCGCAAGCAAATTTTAATCGCTTTAATACTTCGATTGCTGATTTGAGTATTACGTTTGGAGAGAAACTATTGCCACCAGTGGTATCTTTTATGCAAAATTACTTGATACCTGCGGCGCATTGGATGGGCGAGCATATAGATTTGATGGAAAAATGGGCTATAAATGTTGGTGTCTTGTATGGTTCTTGGCAGGTATATAGTACTGTCGCCGAAATTGCCGCATGGCGAACGGCGATGTTAGCTACTAATTTTGCAGGTTTAGGTACAATAACTATGGCTCAAAGTATTGCAAATATTGGTCTGACAAGTACGATATGGGCAATGACAAGTGCAATGTTGATGAATCCTGTAACATGGATAGCCGCAGGAATTATTGCCTTGGGCGGAGCAGTCTATTATGCTTATACACATTCACAAACGTTTCGAGCCACGCTTAGTGGTTTATGGAGTGCGGTGCAACATATGGGACATTCTTTTGCTTGGGCAGCTGGTAAAGTTTGGGATTTTGCAAAATCTATCTATGAGAAATGTAAGCCAGCCTTTGAAGTGTTTGCTGGGCTTCTTTATAAATATTGGATTGAGCCAATCAAAACAGTATTAGGATGGCTTTGGGATATACAAAAAGCATTTTATGATTTTACTGGTATTAGTGCTGCATTTAATGAAGGTTTCGATAGCCGAATGATGGAGGAACATTTTGGTAGTGTTATTCCCAAAATCAATGAAACTACAAAGGCGGTATTGGGTTTAGATGCAGCCTATATGAAACTTAACGAAAGTGTTGTATCTGAAAAGCAAAAGCAAAAAGACTTTTTGTGGAATAATAATTATGCCAACAAAAGCCCGATGGTTTTGCAATCTTTGGCAGGTCAGCATCTTGACAAAAATAATAAGCCGATAGGTGCGCCTGACGATAAAATTCAAAAGGGTATCAATAATATCACTGGCGGTGGAAAGCAGACGAGAATTATTACTTTTAATAATGTGAAGGTCGGCGAGCGTATCGAAATTCATACTACAAATATGAAAGAAGGCGCAAGCGAAGCGGCAGAACTGGTAAGGCGAGAATTTTTACAGCTGCTGAATAGTGCAAATCAAGCGCAATAAAATATGGCACAATTTGAATTTGATATAAAGAGCTTGTACGAGCGAGCGTTTGGATTGCCAAGAGGCGAGGCGTATGATGCTGCACAACTGAAAATTCCTGTACAAACTGGTATTCAATCGGCATTTGAGCCTTTTCCAGATGAGTATTTGAAAAATGATTTGCAAGGAGAGGAAGGCGATTATTTCTATCAGATGCGCTTTCTTTTGAGTAATTATGCTTTAGGTAAACCGCTTTTTATGCCTATGCGGATTGGTAGTTTTATGATGCCGAATGAGCCGAGCATAGAAATCGTGGCTAAAAAAACGATTGTAGAAACGGCTTTGGCTGGTAGTGGCAGACGTGGTACGGTAAAAGAGCAGATAAGCATTGATGACTATGAAATAGTTATTCGTGGTGTTGCGCTTAATTTTAAGAGCAAAAAAATATATCCCGAGGATACGGTAAAGGGATTGCATGAGCTTTTTTTGCGCAACGAGGCATTGATAATTGAGTGTGCTATAACAGCACTTTTAAGCATCAATCGTATTGTTATTAAAGAGTTTAAACTGCCCGAGATGGTGGGAATACAACACGCTCAGGCGTATGAGTTTGTTTGTGTGAGTGATGAAGATTTTGATTTGGAAATAACATAAGGCGACCGCAAGGGTGCGCTCCTACAAATGCAAAATATGGCATACAAGGTATTGACAACAGAGATAGTGATTAACGGCAATACGTTTAGGCGTGTGGCAGAAGTAGAGATTGAAAGTTCTGCTAAATTGATTGAGGATACTTGTAAAATCAAGTTGCCAGCGACTGCACGGCTCAAACGAGGTGGGCAGTACATTACGGCAGTTGAAACTGCAAAGTACTTCAAGGCTGGCGATGAAGTGGTCGTAAAATTAGGTTATGATGGAAAATTACGGACAGAGTTTGTCGGTTTCGTAAAGTCCATTAAACCAGGTACTCCTGTGGAGGTAGTTTGCGAAGATGCTGTTTATTTGCTCCGAAGGAAAAATTTAAAGAAGGCTTTTAAAAAGGTCACTTTAAAAACGCTACTGGAGTATGTAGTAGCAGGTACAGGTATTAAGATTTCGGAAAATATACCAAGCGTTACCTTTGATGTTTTTTATTTTCGAGATACCACGGCTGCCTACGCTTTACAAAAGTTGAAAGAAGAGTACGGATTATTGATTTATTTTATTTCGCCCAAAGTATTACACGCTGCCCTTGCTTATCATAATGATAAAAAAGAGGTAAAGTATGTGATTGGTAAGAAAGGAAATTTGATTGATGACAGTTTGGAGTGGCAAGAAGAAGAAGATGTGAATATCCGTATTAAGGCGGTTCATATCATAAAATATAACACAAAAATCATTCGTTTTTATCCTGAGAAGGAAAATAAAGAAGGCGAGCTAAAAACGATTTTTGTATATAATTTGAGTAATATTAAGGATTTGGAGGCACGAGCAAAGGCGGAAGCGGATAAGTATAAATATCAGGGTTATAAAGGAAGTTTGAACTCGTTTTTGTTGCCTAATGCGCAGCGTGGCAACGTGGCGAATATTGTCAATGAGGATTTCCCTGAGAAAAGCGGAAAGTATATTGTAGATAAAGTGACGACTACATTTGGCACAGGCGGTGCAAGGCGAAAGGTAGAAGTTGGATTGAAAGTATAGCTATGGACTTAATAAATGAAATACACGATGCCCTTTCGCATTATGTCAAAAAAAGAATTAGTATTACTCTTTTGCTTGCAAAAGTAACCTCTATTGACGAGGCAGCTCAAACCTGTAATGTGGAGGAGTTGGTCGGAGAACATGAAATATTTGATGTTCGTTTGCGAGCTTCAAAAGCCACAAAAGGGCTTTTGATTGTACCCGAAGTAGGTAGTCAGGTCCTGATAGGCGCAATAGGACAAAGCGATACGGAGTATTGTATTTTGTCTTTTACAAAAGTGAAAAAGTTAAGCATTGATATTGATAACGTAAGCTACGAGATTGATAATCAAGGTTTTCTGATAAAAAAAGGTGGCGAAGATTTGAAAAGTATTTTGAATGATTTGATACAACAAATACAGCTACTAACTGTAACTTGTACTGCGCCATCAACGCCAAGTTCTGTACCTATTAACGCAGCTGCTTTTACAGGTCTAAAAGCACGTTTGAATACACTGTTAAAATAAGATGCCACAAGATTTATTATTAGATGGAAATTTTGATTTACAAATAGTAGGTGGCGATTTGGTCATTGGTGAATCAACACGCCAGCATCAACAATGTATATTATTGTTGGAAAAAGGCGAGAATAGACAGTTTCCAACGCTTGGCGTAGGGATTAATAACTGGATTTTGGACAATTTTGAGCAGGGTAATTTGGTCGCTGAAATAAAAAGAAATTTTGAAGCGGACGGAATGACAGTGCTTGCTGTAAAGTTTGAAAAGGATTGTTTGGTAACGGAGGCGTTATATAATTTGTAGATTGGCTACCGCAAAATAATTATGAAAAAGGCAACGGTAAGAGTACATCAAACATTGGTAGATATTTCGGTACAGTACTGTGGAAGCGCAGAAGCTGTATTTGAACTGGCTCGAATTAATGGGCTTAGTGTAACTGATGAGCTTGTGGCAGGGCAGGAGTTGATTTTGCCTGAGCAATACAATGTTGCAGTTGCACGTACTTTTGCAGAAAATAAATTTTTGCCAGCTGTGTTAATATTAGAAGACTTAGAAGGCATAGATTATGATATTATGGAAATTGATTTAGAAATACAATAAAATGGCAAGAACAATAACGCAAGTTGTTACTCAAATTAAATCTCAAATGTCGCAGTACTTGGTATTGCAGCCTTTGTTGGCGAATACGAGTGCAGTAAGTATTTGGAGTAAAATAGTGTATTGTGTGGCTTTTGCAATTGTGAGTTTAGAGCAAATTTACGATATTCACAAATTAGATATAACGGCACTTTTGGCTTTGCAAAAACCACATACAAGGCGTTGGTATCAACACAAAGCACTAAGTTTTCAATTGGGCGGAACGCTCACAATTGACGATGATGCCTACGATAATTCAGCTCTTACGCCTTCACAAGTGGAAGCTCAAAGGATAGTGAAGCGAGCAGCATCGGTAGAGGAGAATGTTATTTTGACTATAAAAGTAGCAAAATTAAACGGTACAGACCCTGGACCACTTAATGCAGGAGAATTGGTAGCATTTACAGACTACATCGAAGACATCAAAGATGCTGGCGTGAAAATCAATATAATTAGTGCCGAAGGCGATATATTCCAAACGGAGATTGATGTATATTATGACCCGTCTGTAATGGCTGCCAATGGTGCTTTATTAGATGGCTCAAATGCTACACCAATAGAATCGGCAGTAACGGATTTTTTGAGTTTGTTGCCTTTTAACGGTATTTTCTTAAAATCAGCGTTGGTAGATGTTATTCAACTGGTCCCAGGCGTAGTGACACCAGTAATTAAATATTGCGTGGCATCGCCGTTTGGAGCAAACCAAGTCACGTCCATAGATGCCTTTTACAGAAGCTATGCAGGTTACATGAAGCTATATGACGCACAAAGTTTGACGATTAATTACATTCCATACCATGTTTAACTACAATTTAAAATACTTTAAACTACTCAAATATTTGCTTTGGTCGTTTTGCAATCAGCCGAATAACATTGCATTATTAAAGTGTTTTTTTGTTCCAGTTTCCTATCTGCATACTTTTTTTTTACAATACAAAAGAAAAGTAGATTTTGAGGTAAAAGTAAATGGTCAGGTAAGGAAATTGCGTTGGGGACTAAATCAGTCTTTTGATATTGGATTACAAAGGATATTAGTCTTAGATGCGACCTCTTACACAACCAAGTATTTATATCTACA
>JANMGN010000316.1:0-7360 GCA_031374645.1 Chitinophagales bacterium
TATGCCTGGGACAAAAAATCAATCTATAAAAGCGACAATTGAAATATAAGTATTCCAAAACCTGTTCTACTCCAAAACGACAGTTTATACATTTCAAGTGGAGCTTCTATCAAAGAAATAAAAGATATTTTGAATAAAAAAACCGAAAATCCAAAAATTGATACCAGCAAAAGTAATCTGACCAAAACCGCAAAAGAAACTGATAAAGGCAATTTGAGAGATATTTTGAGTTTAGTAGAAAATTTCAGACTTAATCATGTTGTCAGTTTCGAGATGAATCGCAATACAGTAAACAATAAGGACACTATTATTTTACGAAATAACAACCTTACGCTAAACGGTTCTATTCCTTTGAGTAATAATTGGCGTTTAGATTTTGGAAGTATTGGCTATGATTTCACCACCAAAAAACCAACTTATGCAGCAATGGGTATTTTTAGAGATTTACACTGCTGGGATATTGGAGGTAGCTGGTATCCTTCACGTGGTACGTTTTTCTTTACATTAAAAGTAAAAAATGCACCACTCGATTTCTTAAAAGCTCCTATCCAAAAACAAAACGAATATCGGTTTTAACTTTTAATGAATAATGAATAATTTATAATTATAAACTACTCGTAATCAGTATTTTATAAAATCTTAAAAACTTAGGTGTTGTTTAAAAACAAGTAAATACTTAGCCACACAAAGTATTAAAACGCAGTTTTAATAAAAATTAGTGAAACTAAATTTACTTTTCAGACTACGATTAGTGTAATTTGTTAATTAGATTAAATTGGCTTTGCCGAATTTCATTTCGCGTTACAAATTATACACGCTAAGTTCTTACAAAAACAAATAAAATATGACTTTTAAAATAGGCGAAAGCGTAAAAATACAACCCAATATCGTTGTAAATGATTTTGAAAAAATAGATTTTACAGCATGGCAAGGAAGAATAATCGAATACTACGAAGGAGAGGAAATCGAAGTAGAATGGGATAGTCAAACGCTAAAAAATTTACCAGAAGCGTATATTCTAAAAAATATCGAAGAAGATTACAACTTTGATAGCATGATTTTAGAAGTGAGCCAAGTAGAAAAAACAGCGGCAAGAGATAGCGAAGAAGATAGATTAGCCGTACTTAGTTTTTTAGAAAATAAACACAATAAACTCAACGATTTCGGCGACGATGATACTTTTTACAAAGATCTTTTTGAAAGTAAAAACATCAGCGTAACACCTCGAAATCTCACTATTTACTTAGAATACATCAAAGAATATATAGAAATGCCTTGTTTCCTACGCAATATCAAGCAAAAAGAAACGTATCAACTTTTTTCTTTTGACGAAAAAAGCATCGAAAAACAAAATGCGATATACGTAAAAGTTATCCGTACAGGCGATAAAAAACAGTTGATTTTACCTTTGCACGACCTCGTTCCAGATGACGAAATCAGCGAAAATTACGCAATACTAAAACCATATTCAGATTGGTTTTTTAGAAATTTGGGTTAAAAACATCAAAAGTAAAGTTTAAATAACCCTGCCTTTACTTCATATGATTGGCTCGCCTCCCGCACATTAAAGTCTTCTATTTTCCCCTTCCCTTTCGGGGAAGGTCGGGATAGGCAGGGAAGATTTAGACGGGACTATTCAGCCACTCCTTCGGCGCAGTACCAACCACTTTTTTAAAAGCCCGATTAAAAGTCGTTTTAGAATTAAAACCACAATCGAAAGCAATTGCCAAAATCGTAAGATGCTGATTATCTGCACATTGCGATTGATTTTTAAACTCATTGATACGATATTCATTTACAAAATCATTGAAATTTTTAGCGAAACCTGAATTTATAACTGCCGACATCGTATTCAAATTTGTTTTTAATTGCGACGAAACATCAGACAATTTCAACTCGGGATTAAGATATGGCTTATCTCGCTCAAAATATTGCAGCACTTTATTTTTCCAAAAATCTACATCAATATCACGTAACGCAGTATTCTCCTCTTTTTCGATAGTTGTCGTTTCCTCAATAACTTCATTTTCTTTTGCCCTAAAACGTACACTGCGATTTTGCGCTTGCGAATACCCAAAAATGCTCAAATAATACACAAAAATCATTGTCAAAAAATAGCCCCACCACATACCAACATAATCGTATTGCGTCACCGCAACATAAATCATCATCGTAAAATTAGCTATAAAGTTTAAAAAATAAATAACCAAAAAATTACGAAACCAACCAAAACTAATACGCTCAGTATCAGAGAAATACGAATTTATCCACTCCCGATAAGCAGTATAAATTTGTAGCATTTTTACAAATAAATATACCTGCAAACACATATCCGCAACACCAAAAATATAATTGATAAAATACTTACCGTCTATATCTTGCCACCACCAAGTAGCAAAATCGTGTCCGACCAAACCAATTGCAGTATGATAAATGAAATATAAAATAAAAATGCTAAAATAAACCAAATCACTTCGTTTAAAACGCCATGCTTCATTCACTAAGCTCTGTAAAAACATATAACAACAAGGAATAGTCAGATAACCAGCACTATCCCAAGGCAAAAAGGTATAATCTTGCCAAAGCACCATTATACCAAGCCAACCAAACATATACGGAACACCAGACAAACCCAAAGACATCAGCAAGGCAGCCAACCAAAAATCACTATATCGCTCCTGTCGAATACCTCGAATGACTAACAAAATAGCAAAAATAATAGCCTGCAAAAGTGCCAAAAAAGGAAGCAAAGCAAAAAAATTAAGAAAATCAGCTTTTAAATTCATAAATATTATTTATTCTTGTTTTATATTCTAAAAATATTTTCAAGATATTTGCCATCAAATATTCAAACACTCCCTTATTCGAAGCTAAACGACTAATTTGTGTTTTTTTTATAACATCACGAATTAGTGAAATTCGTTGTAAAAACTTGTTTTTACTATACCTTTCAAATAAGAAATTAGTGTAATTCGTTAATTTGAGAAAAATTAGTATTAAATTTTTTTTAGCATAAATTAGTGGTAAGTAGGCGTATAGAAATAATCGGTAATTTTTTGTCGTTGTAAAATAACATAAGTAACTGACTGCAAGTAAATTACGTTGTTATTTTACAACGACTTTCCTTTAAAAAGATTATGATTATTTTAGCCCAACTACTTATAGCTACCCTTATTCAAATACTCAATAAAACACATTTGGTTCAAATTATCATTTGGCACGTCCCAAAACATAATGTGAAGCGCACAGTTTTATAAACTACCGCATCTTTGCAGCATAAACAACACAAAAATTTATTCGATGTTGCAAATTTACTTTAAAAATCCAAAACAATAACATAGGCGTATAGAAATAATCGACAATTTTTTTATCGTTGTATAAATAACAATATAACTGACCAAAGAGAAGTTATACTCTCATTTATACAACGACTTCTCTAAAGAAGTCCTTCGTGACCCTTTAAAAAAATTACGGTTATTTTAGCCCAACTACTTAGTACAAAAATAATTAAGATGAAAAAACTACTATTTTTACTCACACTACTTTTAGCTGCTTTATTTTTTCAAAGTGCTATTGATTTCAGTTCAGTTCAAAATACACCATCGCCAACATTTACAGGCGTTCAACAGTGTATTATTTTCACACAACCAGAACTTGATACTTTTTTTACAAGAGTAACATTACCTAAAATAAAAAAACTATGCGGAAATAAAAATATTGAACTCATTATAAAAAACGCAGCCCAAGGCGTACCCGAAGGTATCACTTCGACACCTTGTTTGGTTTATCAAAACGCACTCGGTCGCAGCATTTACGCTGCACGTTACATGGAATTTTCAACAATTGAAAACTTCATCCGCAACAGCCGTGTTGTACCACAACAACAACTCCCTTACGAAAAACGAGATGTTTTAGTTTATAAAAAAGGCAAAATGCAAATTGCGATTGCACTAAAAGTTACAGACATTACAGGACAAAAAAATAATACCTCCAATCAAGGAATATTTAAAAACGAGGCTAAAAAATATATTGAAACAGCGATGCAAAACTTTGATAATCAAGAGCTTACAAGCCTATTAAAAACAGATAGAATTTTTTACTTGGATATTCATCCTTACTTAGACGTAAAACAAAATCTATCTTTAAGCTATGAAATATACAGTCAATTCAATTGTATTACACCTATTTTTTCTCAATTAAAAACACCTGAACAAGGCTCTTTTTTAGAAAAGGAAAAACTATTTACTACAATCGGTACAGCAGTCGAAAAGGAAATTTTGCAACAGTTGGATAATTCTAAAATTGGTGATGCAGTAAACACCTTAGACAAAAATACAATCATCAAAACTTGGGAAGAATTAGCTATCGGTTTGCCAAAAGACAATAATATAACTGTAAAAAAGATTTTTCCAGCCACTACAATACCTCAAAAATGGACATATTTAGGAGCAATTGATAACGACATACCAGCATTACAATTTCGTTTTATGGCACCTTTTGATAGATACGTTGGCGAAGTAAAAAAGCTAAATGGATCATTACAACTCAATGAAAATCAAGCACTTACAAGTGGCTCTTTTGAAGTAGAAACCAATAGCCTTACGATGGGTATTGACGATTTTGATGCTAAAATACACAAAAAATACATCCATGTAAAACAATTTCCAAAAGCAAGTTTCAAATTTTTGAACCTGCAAAATCAAGCTACGTTACAATGGGGAAAAACAACTTCGAGCGAAGCGTATGGAGAGTTTACGATGGTAGGAAAAAAGAAAAATATTACTGTTCAGACACAATTAACACCTACTGTGGATAATAGCGGTCAAATTCTACTCCTTGTACAATGCACTTTTCAAATCAATATAACAGACGATTTTGATATTGCTGGTCCCGATGGTACTGACCCTGCAAGAAAAATACTCAACTTTACTATGAATTTTTACATGAAACCTCAAAACTAAATAATTTTCAATACTTAGCACGCACAGGATTAAAACGAAATTTTAATAAAATTAGTGAAATTCGTTGCAAAAACCTGTTTTTACGATACTTCTTAAATAAGAAATTCGTATAATTCGTTAATTAGAGAAAAATTCGTGTTACAATAAAACACGCTAAGTTATTACAATAAATTTTCAACCTAAAATAACATTACCTAATATTTAAAAATCTAATTAAAATGAAAAAAGTATTTATCATCAGCGTAATTACAGTAACAATCGTTACATTTTTATCTTCATTTGTAAGTATTCGCACTGCAAAAGAAGCTCCTGGCAAAATCCAATTCACTACAAATGCAGGCAGTGACCAAGTATTTACAGTAAACGAATGGAGCTTTACCAATTTCGACCTCAAAAAAGATGCCATAGAAAAAATGAACATCGAATTAACAATGGATATGGGTTCTTTATCTTGTGGTTGGAAAGAATTAGAAAAAAATGTAAAGAAAAAACATGATTATTTCTACGTAAAAAACTTCCCAACGGCAAAAATTTCTATTAAAGGAGCAATAAAAAAAGTAGATGGAACTTACGAATGTAATGCCAACCTGACCCTAAAATCGATTATGAAGCCAATCTTGTTAACCTTTTCTGTCACAGAAGAAAATGGAATACACATCGTAGGAACTGGCACAGTAAATCGTCGTGATTTTGATTTCACAGGTAGTGGTCCACAAGATGAAGTTCCTGTTACATTTGATTTTAAAATGTAAGATTATTGCGTTTATTACAATATATAAAAAAACTGTAAGTTCGACCTTTTTTAGCCATGTGGCGTAGGCACACAGAATTAAAGATATTTTAATATACATTTATTCACAAAACCTATAAGCAAAAAATTCGCTTCTCGAAATCAATCGAAAAGCGAATTTTGTAATATTATGAAACAAACTTTGGCTTATGCCTCAGTAGCATCTTCTTTGTTCTCTGATGCAGCAGCAACATCTGGATCTGTACCAGCTTCTGTTACTACTTCTGCGGTTGTTGCTTTTGCAGCAGCTGAACTACGACGAGTACGTTTTTTCTTTGCACCACCAGCATCAGCCTTAGCAGCCAACAATAATTCATTAAAATCAACTAACTCAATCATTGCCATTTCAGCACCGTCACCCTTACGAGTTCCCAACTTGATAATACGAGTATAACCACCTGGACGGTCACCAACTTTTGGCGATACTATTCCAAAAAGCTCTTTTGAAGCCTCTTTACCCATACCACCTAAGTAGCTAAATGCGACACGACGAGCGTGTGTTGTATTGTCTTTTGCCTTTGTAATGATAGGCTCTACATAAATTCTCAACGCTTTAGCTTTTGCCAAAGTAGTGTTGATACGCTTGTGAAGGATTAAAGATGCTGCCATGTTTCGCAACATCGCAACTCTGTGTCCTTTCTTACGACTCAGGTTATTAACCTTATCTCCGTGTCTCATTGTGAACTGAAATTTTTAGCTTCGCAACATTGGAAATTTTTCAGACAAGTCTAAAAAAAGCATCAATAATTGCAGAAATGTTAATGATTAAATAAATATAAAAACTTGACTTAGGACTTGAAATACACAATTAGTGAATTTTTGTCTATTATCAATCTTCTTCTAAACGATATTTTGTTAAGTCCATACCGAATGTCAATCCCTTCTCTTCTAAAAGCTCTTCGATTTCTACCAAAGATTTTTTACCGAAGTTACGGAATTTCAATAATTCATGCATATCATAACGTACAACCTCAGAAAGGCTATTGATTTTCGCTGCTTTCAAGCAATTGTAAGCACGTACTGACAAATCAAGATCTTCCAAAGAAGTTTTGAATAATTTACGCATGTGCAAAATATGCTCATCTACGATATTATCTTCACGACTTGTGGCATCATCAAAAGTGATATTCTCATCAGTAATCAACATCAAGTGCTGAATTAAGATACGAGAAGCCTCTTTGATAGCATCTTCTGGATGAATAGTACCATCTGTTTTTAAGTCAATCGTAAGTTTCTCGTAATCCGTACGTTGTTCAACACGTGTGTTTTCTACTTTATAAGAAACATTTTTGATTGGCGTATAAATAGCATCAATTGGGATAACACCAATTGGCGCATCTTTTGGTAAATTATCATCAGCTACAACATAACCACGACCTTTTGTCACAGTCAATTCTACCTCCAAAGTAACCGAAGGTCCCATACGGCAAATCAATTGCTCAGGATTCATTACTTTAAATACATTAGTAGCTTCTTCTATATCGCTTGCACGAAATTCTTCTTTACCACTGATAGTCAAGTAAACTTTTTCCATCGTACTTTCATCATCTTTGATAAGCTGCTTCAAACGAACCTGCTTCAAATTCAAGATAATTTCTACAACATCTTC
>JANMGN010000352.1:0-1838 GCA_031374645.1 Chitinophagales bacterium
GGTCCATTTTGAGTACGTTCTTCGTATTCCATTTTAGCAAGTGCATACTTTGCAACCTGTCCACCCATACTTGCACCGACTACAATGTTTTCATACAATATACCATCTGCTGCCACTTTTTTACGGTTTGGAAATTGCCCACTTTGTGAGCTCGTTCCATTGATTTGTTTGAGCAATTCTATCAAAACCTCTGCATTTTTTTGCATATAGGTTGCTCCTTCTTTAAAATCAAGGAAAATAACATCATAACTTTGGTCATACATCTCATCAAAATGTTGAGGATACATCCTAAAAGGCTCCGTTTCTCCAGGTATTGGTTCGGTCGGTTCTATACCCGTAGAGAAGACATCCCAACCTGTAGAACCGTATCGAACGATATTATCAATAGAAGTTTCAGTTCCTCCAATTGTCGCATCATGTACTATTTCAGAAGCGGTGTTAAAATCTATACCGTCAACATAAATAATAGGACGAACAATCTTATTGTTGTGCCCCTTTCCAAAGCGAACATAAGCCCTACCTTCGCCCTTTGTGCTATTCATTACACCTTGCTGATTGAGTGCAGAAGAGAAAAAGGAACTTTTCGCACCAGCATCAGTAGGGTAGTAAGTATTAGGTGTGACAATATGCCAAATAGCATCTGGTTTTTTATATGGTTTTATAGGGTCTTTGATTTCTAAATTTGCAGTAGCGACTTTGTGTTCGGGAAAAGTCTTAACAACTGAAATTGTTTTTGTACCCGTGGATTGATAATCAATAATTTTTGAAAATCCCGTAATGAGAGTAGGCCCTTGTCCATCTCCAAAATCTATATAGGAAGTAGGGGAGATTAGCTCAGAAGTAAATTCAAAATTTACTTTACGTCCTACTACTGCATTTTCAGATACTTTACATTTTAATTTGTTCTCATCCATAAAGCTACATACACGAACTCTATTTATCCACTTGTCTGGGCTAAAAAGACAAGGCGATTCAGGACATTGTGCAAAGATTCCCTGCACCATTAGGCAACTCAATGCCAATAGCAATATTATTTTTTTCATCGTAATGAATTTTATTTTGTTAGTAAAAAATTAATTTTGGGCATGGCTTCGCCCTGCTGCAAATGTGCAGTTGTTTTAAAAGTTGTAATTGTACTTTGTTTTTAAAAAAATAGTTCAAATTCAGTAGTATCTAACGCTGGTAGATATACCTTTTTTTGGTACTTTGTTTCTATATTATCTTTATTTATGTACCACTCAACAGTTAAACTATCATTACCCTGTCGTTCGTAGTGCTTTACAAAATCTAAATTAATAATATTGCCAAACCACTCACCTGTACTGCTACCTGTAAGACTACTAATTTCGAATGAATCGTCAGAATCGTATTGATTAACCGCTTTGACATGAAGTTTTAGCCAAGATTTAGGTAGTAAAATCATATCTTTTATACGAGCGCCTCTGGTGGGCATTCCATAATCTTCTACTTGATGGGTTGAGTATTTTTCTTTTGAAACGACTAAAAAATAGCTACCTGCGCCACCATAAGCCTCATCGCCAATGAGTTCTTTGTAGTATTTATAGTAGCCATTGGCATCAGAATAGATGGTATCTATGTCGGAACAAGAAAAACTGCCCAAAAACTCTCCAGCGCACTTTTGAATTCGGATCTTGGCATTTGGAATAGGTTTTTTAGATTTATATTCTCTGACATAACCTTCTACGGAAGAGAATTCTGGTTCTTTTCTACAGCTTCCTAAAAAGCTGATAATCAAGAGTGTAAGCGAGAAAAAAATTAATTTTTTCATGTTTCTTTAAATTTTAAAGTGAAAGAAAAGGGTTTAGGGTTAGCTTTTT
>JANMGN010000401.1:0-9639 GCA_031374645.1 Chitinophagales bacterium
GTAGCGGTTCTAAATTAAAAATAAGCAACTGCACTTTTACAGAAAATTATGCCATCAATGGTGCTGGTATTTATAATATAAGCTCAACCAATCGCATAGAAAAATGTAATATTTTTAGGAATATTGCTGATTATGGCGGTGGAGCGCATGATTATATTTCAAATACCACTTATAAAGATGTCGTTTTTGCTGACAATAAAGCACTCTTTGCAGGTGGCTTTTATACCGTAAATTCAAGTTTGAATATGTCGGAGTGTTTGATTGTATCCAACACTGCCTCTAACAACGCTGGTGGGGTATTTACTACTGGCGTAACATCAGGAAAAATAAGTAACTGTACGCTTTTTGGCAATACAATACCAAGTATAAACAATGGAAATCTGTTTGTAGATAATAATACCTCTAATGCTACGGTTCTGTCAAATTGTATTATAGCCTCGGGTGGTATTGCTGCCTCGGCAAGCAATACTACTAGCATCAATAATTCGGTCATTGGATATGTTGCCCCAGGTACGCAATATACGAATACACCAACACATCAAAATACAACTGCCGCACCTAACTTTAAAAATGCTTCAAATCCTATTGGCGCAGATGGTCTGTGGCGTACCGCTGACGATGGATTGCAAATAGACTACGGTAGCTCCGCTTTCAATTTGGGATCATCAGCCAATATATCAGCAACAGATATTTTAGGCGTAAGCCGCAATCAACAAGGCAACGTGGACGCAGGTGCTTATGAAAGTATCTATACCCTTAATTCGGCTGCCCCTACTTTAACGATTGGTGCATCGCCAAGTAGTACAATCGCTCCAAATCAAATCATTACCTTAACGGCAAATACCACTAACATCAGTTCAAACGCAACTTATCAATGGTCGCTAAACGGAAATACAGTTGGTACAAACAGTAAAACTTACGCTACAAGTACAATCACAACGACAAGTACCGTAAGCGTAACCGTGACGGACAACAACGTTTGTGCTGCAAATACACCTTTGACAAGTAGCACAACAATAAGCATCTCATGTGGTACAATATCAAGGCTGTATGTTAAGCCGACCGCAACAGGCACAGGCGATGGATCAAATTGGGCAAATGCAATGGGCGACCTACAAGCCGCAATAAACAATCCTTGTAATGTAACCGAGATTTGGGTTATGAAAGGCGGATACAAACCTACCCTTGACATAAATGGCTTAGTACCAAGCGACCCAAGAGCTAAAACCTTTTTACTGAAAAGCGGAATACGACTTTATGGCGGTTTTCAAGGTACAGAAACAGATCCTTCACAACGAGTTTTGGTCAGAAGTTTGGGCGGTAGCACCATACTAAATGGCGATTTAGATGGCGATAGTAGCGGCTCGGGTAACGGTGCAAATTTTACGATTTCTAACAACAACAATGATGCGTACCACGTTGTCACTTCTGTAAAAGACGATGTATCAACAACATTTGATGGCTTTGCTATCGTCATGGGAAATGCAAACAGCAACACAACTTACACCGCCGAAGGCGAAACATTGAGCAACCTAAGTGGTGGTGCAATCTATAATCACAAGTCTTCAACACAGTACACAAATATCTTTGCTGTTTGGAACAGTGCTACAAACGGTGCGGTATTCGCCAACGAAGGTACAAGTAACACTTCTTTGACGAACCTCATCGCTCAATCTAACTTTGGCACATCGGTAGGAGGCGTTATTTTCAACTCCAATGCACCACTTTTCTTTTGTAGAAATGCTATCATTCATGGCAATTATTCGCAAACTGATGGAGGTGTTATACATAGTCAAAACTCAACTACTTACTACACAAATATCACAATAGCAAATAATTACGCAAATACAAAAACACTCATACACAGCGAAAGTGGCTTTATGGGTATTGAAAACGCGCTGATATGGGGCAACACTAACGTGACCACTATTCACTCAGGGAATACTGCTTTTACAGTATCTTTTTTGAATTCATGTATTCAAGGAGGAGCTTACACCTCAAATGAAAATAACGGCAACGATCCACTTTTTGTGAACATAAATATACCTGCAGGAAATGACGGTACCTGGGGAACTTCGGACGATGGCTTACGCTTGACTTGCGGAAGTCCTGCCTTTAATACAGGCTTTGGAAGTATCTCAATACCTGATATTTTTGATAATGCGACTTTTGGTAGCGCAAAAGATAGAGGCGCAATAGAAATGCAAACGGATATATTCAGTTATGCACCTACATTAACGATTGCAACAGACAAAACCAATGTGCAACCTTTTGAGCCTTTCACGCTTACAGCAACACTCACAGGAGCTAAAACGTCTCCTTCGAGTTATAACTTTTTTGTAAATTCTTCTTATACACCAAGTAGTACCAATACATTTACGACCTCGTTTAGTTACGGTCCGTATAACGGACTTGGCGTTGGCGTGACCCTAATTACTCGGGTGGGCTGTACAGACGGTATCAATATTGCTAATGCTAATAATGTGACCATAGATGTGGCTTGCAACAGCGGTAATATTGTGTATGTAAAACCAACAGCAAGTGGCACAGGCGATGGTTCTTCGTGGGCAAATGCGACGAGTGACCTACAAAGCGCACTCAACAGCAATACGAATAATTTTTGTAATAGAAAAGAAATATGGGTAGCCGCAGGTAAGTATCTGCCGACCTTAGATGCCAACGGTGCAGTACCGACTAACCCAAGAGAAAAAGTATTTACAATACCTAATACCTTCAAACTATATGGTGGATTTTTGGGCAATGAAACCTCGCTTTCGCAAAGAGATATTTATACCAACAAAACCATATTGAGTGGCGACTTTGCATCAGATGACATCTATCAGGCAGGTAATGTCTTTAATAATGCAGAAAATGCCTACCACGTTGCTACTTCTACAAACTCAGATATAAACACAATACTTGATGGCTTCAATATTGTAGGTGGAAATGCAGACGGAACAGGTGCGCAAGGGCAAGGTGCAATGTTACTTACTAACTCAACGATGAAAATCAAAAGATGTACCTTTAATCACAATCGTGCAACACAAGGAGCAGCTTTACATATCACAGGGTCTTCGCCTGATATTTCAGACACGCAATTTGATGTTAATCTCGCTACCGAAGAAGGCGGTGTGTTGTATAGTAGTGCTTCAAATCCTACACTCACAAATTGTAGGTCTAATTTCAATTCTGCATATATTGGCGGCGCACTTTATTATACGAACAATTCAATCGGCACAATCATAGACTGTGTATTTGAAAGTAATTATGCTAATGAAAGAGGTGGTGCGATATACATTAATGTGTCTTCGCCTACGATTTCAAAATGTATTTTTTACAAAAATCGTGTAATCAATGGTGAAGGTGGCGGATTGTTTGTCAAAACATCTTCCCCTATGGTTTCAAAATGTGTTTTTGAGGAAAATCAGTCATTGGTACTTGAAGGTGCTGCAATATTTTCTCTTGACGCTACGCCAACTTTTTCTAATTGTGTTTTTTATAAAAACAGTTCCAATTACGGTGGTGCAATCGTCAATAAAGGAAACACCAACAACACTACTATTTTGGGTTGTACTTTTTTGGCGAATGTTTCAAGTCAGTCATTAGGCGACGATGTGGGAGGTCTTGGTGGAGCAACGATTGCCAATACTATTCTTTGGAGCAGCAACAATAGTCTTGACGGTGCAGCGGGAAACAATATCAATTATTCGGCAGTAAAAAGCACCACAGCAGGAACAGGAAACGTGAATAGTGATGTGTTTTTTAAAGACGAAAACAATCCAAAAGGTGCTGATAATCAATGGCTTACCGCCGATGACGGTTTAGTTACAGCCACTTGTTCAGCAGCCTACAACAGCGGTACAAATACAGGCGCACCAAGCGATGATATTTTGAACGTAAGCCGACCTCAATTCGGAACAGTAGATATGGGTGCTTACGAAAGCATACTTTTACCGAGTACCTACACGCCAACTGTGACGATTAGCGTACCGAATACATCAGCGAACTTTGGTGACAATGTGACCTTTACGGCTTCGCACAGCGGCTCAATTCCCGCAGGTGTAACCGTAAATTATCAATGGAGCATCAGTGGTATTCTTGCGAATACGAATAATGCAACTTTCAGTACCACAAACCTCCACAATCAAGATGTGGTGCGCTGCGAAATCAGTGTGGTAAAAAATGGGGAAAATTGTCCGCTGACCCTAACTGCAACAAGCAATGATATTACCATGAACGTGACTTGTCCTGTACAAATTATTTATGTAAAACCTGGCGGAACAGGTTATGGTTATTCTTGGGCAGATGCCATGGGCAGTCTTGATAATGCCATAAATAACAACTGCGGCATCACCGAAATTTGGTTGGCTTCGGGTACTTATAAGCCTTCTTCATTCATGAGCAGTACCGTTACCAATCCTCGTGAAAGAACTTTCTACCTCAAAAATGGAAATAAGATTTATGGTGGTTTTGCAGGTACAGAAACTTCGATTTCGCAAAGAAATATTCAAGCGAATGGAACTATCCTAAGCGGCGATTTCAACAATGACGATGTAATAACAGGTACGGCTCTCGCTAACACACTGACTTTTAACAACAACGATGAAAATGCTTATCGCATAGTACTTTCTGTCAAAGATACTTTGCCTACGATTTTGGACGGTTTAATCATCAAAGGAGGTAATGCCAATTACTTCGGTAACTTTTACACCATTGATGTAGAAGGTGAAACCATTGACAGAAATAGTGGTGGAGGTATCTATGTCAGAAAATCACAGGATTTCAGGATAGAGAATTGCCAAATATATGCCAACAGCGTAAGTCAATATGGTGGTGGACTTTTTATCAATGATGCCAATGTAAAAATGAAAAAATCTTTTATTTTTACGAACAAAAGTGCCAGCGAAGGCAGTGGGATTTCTGTTTTTAACAACACAGAAACCACCGATATTGAAAATTGTGTTGTTTTTAACAACAATGCATCTGGTTATCATGGTGTGTATTTACAAAGCAATGGTACGATGACGAATTGTACGACCAACGACAATGGCGACAAGGAAATAACTAACTCGTTTAAAAATCCACTGATTAAAAACAATGTTTTTGGCAACAGTAATCCAAATAATTCTACTGTTAATATAGGTAGTGGGCAAAACAATAGTAACAATATTATAGCAACTTTTAACAACTTGGTAGGTTTCACCGACCCTAACAATCCCGAAGGTACAGACGGTATTTTAGGCACTGCTGACGATGGTCTGACTTTGGCGTGCAATAGTCAAGCCCGTGATTTTGCCGATAACAGTGTTGCGCCAACTTTGGACATTGTAGGAAATGCCATTTACAACACCCAAAAAGATGCAGGTGCGTATGAGCGACAAAGCAATACGGGTTGCGACATCTACACTGGAACAATCAATTGTAATGATGTTACGTTACAAAATATCAATGGTAATCGCTGGTATAACTTCTTCATTAACAGCAAATTAGTCGCTTCACTAAATCCAAATGGACAAGATTTGGGCAATGTGAATGTGAGAATTGGTGACAATGCCAATGTGTTTTATACGGGTATTACGTATTATCTTGGACGTAGCATCAACATTACTTCAACGATTGCGCCAACCATTAATTACACGCTTCGCCTTTATTACAAAGACAACGAAATGACCGAACTGAACACTGCAACAGGACAAACCAACACTATTGATTTTCTAAGCATAGCGTGGAAAAGTGCTTACAACAATGTTGCTTGCGACTGGATTAATTACAGTGGCACTACTTTTGGCACAATACCCAATGCCCAAATAGCAAATCAAGATTATGGTCTGAACGACGATGGTTTTTACCTGCAATTTAGCCTTGATCATTTTACGATTTTTGCGCCTACGACTGCGGGTTCTGTATTGCCTGTTGTCTTGCTTGATTTTCAAGGAAAAACCATAGAAAGGAATAAGAATTTGCTTACTTGGAATACAGGTACGGAAGTGAACAACCGAGGTTTTTATGTTCGTCGAAGTCGTGATGCTAAAAACTTTGAAACGATTGGCTTTGTTCCTGCAAGTGCCACAAAGTCGTATCAGTTTACGGACAACGAACCTTTTACTACCACGTATTATCAATTACAGCAAGAAGATTTTGACGGAAAAAACGAATTTTCAAAAATTATTGCTTTGTCGTTGGAAGGCTCAAAAAGCCAAATCACAATTTATCCAAACCCAACTGATGCTACTTTAAATATCGCTGCCGAGGACTACGAACAGTCTTTCGTACTTATAAATAGCATCGGACAAACCGTTTTACAAGGAGCATTTTTGGAGAAAAGCATCAATTTACAAAGTCTGCCAAGCGGATTATATTACCTGAAAGTCGGATTAGAGAGCTATAAAGTAGTCAAAAAATAGAATAATAGACTTGAAAAGAGTAAAAGCGATGCCAAAAGAGGTGTCGCTTTTATTTTTGAATATTTTAGTCCAATAACTTAAATGTTAAATTTTCTTATCTTATATTGATACTATTCTAATTTATCGTAAATTTATGTAACCAAATGAAGTTTTATTGTCCAAATGAAAACAGAATACTAACTATGCCACATTTAAGATTTGTATTTTTTTACATTTTTTGTATTTTTATCTTTCATCAACAAACTGTTTTTGCTCAAAAAAATAGTTTTGATTCGCTGCAAATAGATTTGAAAAAAGCTATTCAACGTGGAGACAGATTTGCAGAAGCTCATGCGTTGTATGAATTGGCGCAAACACAAGCAAACGCAGGAAGTACTTTTGAAGCCTTAAAAAACGCCCAACTTGCCATTGATATTTTCGAAAAAATGGAAAAAAAATCAGAGGTGTATAAAGCCTACATGGTGCTATCGACGGTACATCAGCAATTACACAACGGCGACAAAATTTTAGAATACTCCTTGCCCGGTTTAGCGTACGCAAAACAGGTAAAAGATACCGCACTTTTAATAGAGATGCTTACTTCGGTTGGCATTGCTTATGATGAAAAAAATGATTATGCTACTGCTGCCAAATACTATTTGGAATGTGCTGAGTTGGAAAAAGTAACTGAGAGTTCGCCCGCAATCAATTATATGAATGCGAGTAGTTCGCTTTCCATGGACAAAAGAATTGCAGAGGGTCGCTTTTATGCAGAACTTGCGATAAAACAAAGTATAAAAGACCAAGATAGTACTATATTACGTTACGCTTACGGCAATTTAGCTTTTGCAAATATTCTTGATCATCGTTTGGAAGAAGCCGAAAAAGCCTTGCGTGAGGCTGAGAAAATTGATTTAGAAGGTGAGGATATAAATGCTAAACGGGATATGTTTTTACTCAACTCTATACTTTTTGCTGCAAAAGGCGATTTCAAAAATGCTTATTTTACATATTCTGCTTTTTACAAGATAGATAGTACCATGTCCTCGCAGGAAAGGAATGCACAATTTACAGAACTGCAAACTATTTATGAAACAGAAAGAATGGAAGTCGAAAATGCAAAACTTGCAAGCAGAATTGACAAACAGCGGTTTTATATTCTTATTATAATTACACTATTGTTGGTATTTGTTATTTTTGCTTTGCAACAACGCAACCGACTTACGCTCCGCAACCAACTTCTGGAAGCTGAAAAACTTCGTGCAGAACAAACGCTTCATGATTTCACGCAATCACTCAGGGAAAAAACCGATGCTTTAGAACGCCTCAAAGCCTATATTGATAACAATCAACTTTCTTCTGAAGAAAAAGAAAATATCCTTGCGCAATTGAGTAATGCAAATATTTTGACGGAGGAGCAATGGCGCAATTTTAGAGAAAAATTTGAAAGTGTATATATCGGATTTTTTAAACAATTTTCTCAAAATGTACCAGATGCAACAGAAGCAGAAAAACGCCTCGCTGCTCTTGTTAAACTTAATTTGACTAACTCCGAAATCGCCTCTATGCTTGGTATTTCGCCCGAGAGTGTCTATAAATCAAGGTATCGCTTGAAGAAAAAACTGGAAGGACAAACACTCGAAGGCTTAGTATCAAATATTTGAAGTATTGTCTAAGAGAAAAATATTATTTGGGGAAGAAAAGTAAATATGCCTACCTCGGCTGTTTCAATCTCCTAAATCTTACCATACCACGAATTTGTTTATTTTCCAAACGGGCAGGCATAAAGCGGGCAATCCAGTACAGTATTTTTCCATAACGAGGAAAAATAATAAGTTGCTCATTTTGTTCTACACCACGAATTGTTTCTGCGATAGCTTCTGCAAGAGGGATAATTTTCAATGGAATAGTTTTGCGGAAAAGTTTGTTCGGGATACCGCCTGTCCAAGCATTTTCGTAAATTCCAGTATCAATAAAACCTGGGCAAAGCGCAGTAACTTTAATATTAAAAGCAGCACCTTCTACTCGTAAGGACTTTGAAAAACCAACCACCGCAGACTTTGTGGTGGCATACGGCAACGAACCTGGCGCACCAACCAAACCAGCCAACGAAGCGGTATTGATAATATGCCCACCACCTTTTTCTTTCATAATTTTAAATGCCTCCATTGCGCCATAAACAACGCCCATCAGGTTCACATTGACCATTTTTAGCCATTGTTCGGTAGGAATATCTTGTGCCTCTTCCGCCAATCCATAGCCAGCATTGTTAAAAACATAATCCAAACGATGGTATTTATTGGCAAAATCAGTCCAAAGTTGCTTCGTTTTTGCTTCATCACAAACATCAAGTGTTGCAAATTCTATATTTGCACCGCTTTGTTGTAGCTTTTCGGCAACTTCTTTCAGCAAAATCTCGTTAATATCAAGCAGTAAGAGAATAGCGTTTTGTTGTGCAAAAGCCTCTGCCAAACCTTTTCCGATACCAGATGCAGCACCAGTAATAATGATAGTTTTATTTGTAAATTTATCCATGCGACAAAAATAATTATTTATTTTAGAAATAGGCTTAAAAAACCTAAAAAGGTTACATTTTGTCGTTCAAATTTAAAAAAATGGTTTATAGATTAAGTAAAAAAGATAGGAATATAAAAGGAGTTATTGAGTTAGAAAGTTCTAAAAGTATAAGCAATAGGGTGTTGACAATCAGAAAATTATGCAAAGAATTTTTTGAAATAAAACGCCTTTCGAGTGCAAAAGATACTCAAACTTTGTTACGTCTTTTGAGCCAAAACGAAAATACCTTTGATGCAGGTCATGCAGGTACAACTTTTCGTTTTATGACCGCTTTTTTAGCTACACAAAACGGAACACAAATTATGACGGGTTCTGAGCGAATGCAGGAGCGACCAATCGGCGACCTTGTTTTGGCACTCAACTCGCTTGGTGCGGATATTCAATATTTGAAAAATGAAGGTTATCCGCCATTGCAAATTAATACACCAAAATCTTTTGGCGAAAATAATAAATTATCTATTTCAGCCGATGTAAGCAGCCAGTTTATTACGGCCTTATTGTTGATTGCTCCGACTTTGCCCAAAGGCTTGATTTTGACACTTGAAGGCAATATTGTATCACGTTCGTATATCGATATGACGCTTGCTTTGATGCAAAATTTTGGCGTTTCGCATACTTGGGAAGGGAGTACAATTGGTATTTTACCACAAGAATATGAAGCAAAGAATTTTACTGTAGA
>JANMGN010000494.1:0-7067 GCA_031374645.1 Chitinophagales bacterium
TATTGATGATGGATTGGATGTGTAGGAAAATTTGTTTCATAGTAATAAGCCCCACCTAAATCCTCCCCGAAAGGGAGGACTTGCAAACGTAGGGGCAAAACGTGGTTTTAGATAAGTGATAAATATTGTTTTAGTTTTTGGAAATCGAATGCTGGCGACAGGTCTGTTTTATCTTGACGGACGTTTGCGTGATTGATGATAGTGTGTGTGTCTAAGATTTTTGGGTTGAAGTCTAAATTTTCATTTAGGGTTAATTTTATTTCATGTTTTTGGGCGATGGTATTGATGAGTGCTGCACAGGCTGCGTATTGCTGCTCGGTGTAGTTTGCCCAACATCGGTATCCACGCCAGTTTTGTTTGGTGACGGGTTGGGAGTATTGTTTGTTCCAGTCGGTGTAGAATTTGCCGTTTCGCTCGTATAGTGCGCCTTCATTGACGATCTCAATACCGATTGTTGATTGTTCTATTTCGGTACGGTTCGGGGTTTTAAGTCCTAATTGGTATGCCCAGAAATTGTCGTTGAACACTTGGTGTACTGTACCGTCTTTGTCAATGATGTATGCAGTGCCTACTTTTTCGGGTTTTTGTTTCCACCATTCGATTGCTCCTTCGGCGGTGCTGCCACAGGTATGGTGTAGGCAAATTCTGCGTTTTTTGTGTAGGTCTTGGAAGTATTGGTTTTTGGGAAAATTTTCAATTTTTTGCATCATAATTAATAATTAAGTGTTGGGCAGGCGCAAGGGTACGCCGTTACGGTTTTAAATATTTGTCTAAAATTTTTTTGGCTTTGGCTTCGATTTTTTTGTTGAGGTACTGTGATTCGCCAATGTATTTGCGCTCGGGCATATCAAATCCTTTTCCACGTCCAGCTTTTAGTCCGTAGTTGTGGACGGCTTCGTATTCGAGTGGGAATACGAAATTTACGCCTTTGGCTGTTTTTTGCGGCGTGGCAGCGTGGCGTTTCATAGTGCCAGATTTTACGAGAATAGCCCTACCAGGTTCTTTGTCTTTTTTACGAGGTTTCCATGCGCTGAAAGAGGTATCTGTAAATCCGCCGTCACGGAAGTTTTTGCGAGTGAAGTTACGAGTTTCTACTACGAGTACATCAGCGATTATTTCTTGTTTTATTTTGGGTAGATTTTTTTTGAACGCCAAGAAAAAATCGTAAGGGTTTTGTTGGTTGTTTTGCATTTTTATTAAAAAAATTTGCTATTGTGGTAAAATAGTGTTTATCTTTGTGCTGCGATTCGTTTGAGGTCTGGAATGTTGATCCTGTGCTGTACAAACTGGTCGCTTTTTTTATGTCTCAGCCTCAGCTAAATCCTTCCCAAAAGGAAGGACTTGCAAATGTAGATAGTATCGTAATGTTGGGCAGGCGCAAGGCACTGCCTCTACCGTAGAATGTAATTGATAGCGTAAAATTTGGCGAACTCCTCGCTTCCTTCTATCATCATTTGTATATTGAAATAAAATGCTTTTCCGTTCATTTGAAAGAGATAGTATAAGAATTTAGTTACATAAGGTTTTTTAGAATCACTGTTTGGAGCTGTTTTTAGGAGCTTCATATTTGGTGCAACCAAGTCTAAATTTGCTATGATTTCATCTTTCATGGCTGGTGAATCATGGAAGTGCGCCAGCATATTTTTGATGTCATTGGTCGTTACTTTTACTGGCTTTTCTATTTCGGGTACAATTATTTCCGTTTTTCCTTCCACAAACTTTTCTTTTGCTAAACTTTTTATGTTGTCACGGTTGTTTTTAGCACGAGATTTTTCAGCTTCTTGAAAAATTTTGTCTTTTGTGGCAGCTGGCATTTGGAAGTAAGGGTGGTCTTCCGAAAATAGTTCGCCAGTTTCGCCAACGTTTTGATTGAATCCTTTTGCATTTTGCGGAACTACATCGGGTAGTTCTGTTGGTTCATCGTCGGTTTGGATAGTTACACATCTACAATTCCAGCCGTTGGGTGGAAAGTGCGTTTTCCAGAATGGGTCACTGACTGGTCTGACTATGCCGTCTAATGTCCAATGTTCGTCACGTACTCTATCGTCGCCTACGGTTTCGTATCGAAGGTTTGGATATAGGTAGGCTTGAGCCTTTATGTCTTGCCATTCTTTTGCTGCAATGGTCAGGTTACGAATGGTATCGGTTTCGGTTCGGTAAAAATTCTTATTGTACTGGCGCAGAATTGGAGCAGCCGCTTTGTCAAACTCTTGTTTAGATAATTTTTTTCCATTTGCATCATATAAAGCCCTTTCGAGCGAAGCGGTTAGGATTTGTTGTTTTCCAGCTGCGAACTTTGAAATGTTCTCTTTCATTTTAGCAGTCAATTGGAGTTCTTCGATTGTATCAGCTTTGTCAAATGTTTTGCCGTAACCAGCTTCTGCTTGTTTTTTGAAAGCGTTGTAGTATTGGTTGTACAAAGGTTCGTGTAGGTTGCTGCTGCTGTGACGGTTGTTGTAGATGTCGTTTGTAAAATTGTCAATGATGGCTTGGTCAATTTTATGCAGTTTGCGGCTGATGTCACTAAAATCCCCACCTAAATCCTCCCCGAAAGGGAGGACTTGCAAATGTAGATTGTCCGTATTGTTGGGCAGTCGCAAGGCACTGCCCCTACCGTGATTGCAACACGGTTTTTTATATAATTTGGTAATTGCCCTGAGGCGGTTTTTTAGCTTGGTTTGTTTAAGGACTTTTTTTTTTCGCCTTTTTTAATTTTAATTTTAGGGTCGTTTGGGTCGTCTTCGGGTTTTGGGTCTGGCAAATCGTTTGCTTTGGGTACAGGTATTCCGAATGTTTGGTACCAGTATGATTTTCCTACGGGTACTTGTGCAGATATTTTTAAAGCGATTTCTAATTTGTCTTTAAGTGTTAGGCTTTCTTCATCGTTGAATGCCCACTCTGCGCCTTGGATTGGGTAGCCGATTTTTGCAAGAAAGTCGGTTACTTTTTCAGAGATTAAACGGAGAATAAAAGAACGGTCGTCAGCGTGAACTTCGCCTTGTTCGTTTTCGTGCGTTTTGGATTGGGCATAACCACTTTGCTTTGCTTCGGTGGTGGTCATAGTATTCCCTAAAACTGTTATACTTATCTCTTCGTTGAGTGCTTCACGCAAGGACATGAAGATGTCGTTTCCTTGTGAGCCTTGGGAACTCATGAAATCAATTTTTGCGTCTTCAGGCGCAACTACGTATCCTGCGCTACCTGCTTTGGATAGTGCCTCTTCGAGAATGGCACGAGATTGTTCGTTGCGATAGGTTGCCCAACGCAATGGCATACCAAATACTTCTGCGAACTCTACCCAGTCGCCGAAGTTGCCACGCTTATATATAATGTATGGGCAGCATTTTAGGAGTAAGCCCAAATCTTCTGCTGCGCCTACTTCTATTACATTGCCAGCGTAAGGCGGCTGAGTGTAGTCTAAGCCTTCGGTGTCGTATTCGTTTTGGGTGACGATACTAAAACGAGGTTTGACGTGGCGACGATTGATTAGGTTGGTGACCGATTCTTTTTCTTGACCTGGACCTTTCCATCGAGGTTCTATGAGCGAGTGCCCGTAAAATTTAGCGTTCATGGCTTCCCGCAAGAAATTTTCCCACGCAGAGGTTTTTAAAAGTGCTTGTACTTCTTCTACGACTTTGCCATTTTTGCGACAGACGAGTGGTGCATTGGTAATTTTACGAATGCGTTTTTCGATAGCCGCCGCAAGGAAGCCGTCTATCATAATGTCTTCGTAGAGGTGGTATAATTGGTAGCGTTGTTGATATACGGATTCTGCGTGAGAGAGTGCATTTCTCCACGCCTGAATGTCTTGACTTTTGCGGTAGATTGGTCGAACATCTACTTTATTGACAAAGATAGAATTTTTAGAATTGCGGTCTTTGATGTATGTCCAGCTGAATGTTTCTTTGAGGGAAACATTTTGAAAGGCGGCTTTTATTTTGTCAAAAAAAATGCTCATATTTATAGAAAATTAATAATGCGATAAAATGCGTTTTAAGCGGTTTTTTAGTTTTGTCGTAAAAGTATTCGACTTTTGAATAATCTCGTCATTTAAACGGAACATAACACCTTGTGGCGTATTAAAAGTAGTTATTTCGTTTGGTATTAGAGCCGTAAGCAATGTGAACTTGTGCTGTTGGTGTTTTTCGCTCTAAGTTGGTGTATGTTTCAGATTTCATAATTGCTTTGAGGATATTGATGGCACGGTCATAGCGAGCCTTTCGGTCGTCAATATCTTGCCCAGCTTGGCAGCGAGCTGTAATGAAATACAGTGCGATGTCGGCACAAATATTGACCAACATTTGATTTCGGTCTGTACCTGTTTTGGTAAAGATTATGTCGGTTTGGAAACTATCAAATAGGTACATATCTGCTTCTTGTATAGCGGCAGCAATACCAGTATGAATGAGGAGATTGTCGCCACGGACAATTTCGTTTAGCTCTTCGGGTAAGATGAGCAAGTAGATGTCTTGTATAGTGATGAACATAATTAATATTTATATTTGGAGCGTTGCTGTTTACCGAATGTTACAATTTGCACTACTCTCAATTTGTTTGTAATTATCCACCATGCGCCTTCGGTTGCATCGGGTGCATCAGCGTGTGCTGACATGGTTGGGTGGACTGCTAAAAATTGGTCTTCGAGGCGTTTCATACCAGAGTCCGATTTTTCGGCTTCGTTTAAAATCAACTGACCACAACGATTGAGTGGTTCGAGGTTTCCTTCGATTCGAGCGAACTTGTCAGGTTTGTCACGGTCGTCAGGACTGATAGGAATAGAGCCATTTGTTTTTTCAGCTAAGACTACGGCAGGTCGAAATACATCTTCGTACCAAGGCTCTTGAAAACCGTTGCACTCTATATAGTTGTAGATTTGCGATTTCTCGCCTACAAAATTTTTCATGTCAAAAAACCATTGTATCATTTTTGCAGTGGAGCATTGCTCCACTCGTGCTTTTATGATGTAAAAGTTTCCTTCGTATTCGCCCATCAAGATGAGTGCTTTGAAAGAGTTACTTTTGGTTTCTTTGCTGGAATATGCGCCGTCTGCGTATCCGCATAAAAATTTGAATTTTGAGAGTGGCGGCACTTTGCCCCACTTTAATTCTTTGAAAACTGTACCTTCTGTGATAGGATTGTTGAAATATTCTTTTTGCGCAGAGGCATAGGAAATCTTAGAGAGCATATATTGAATGTCCTCTATCAAATTTTTTGACCAAGACGGATTCCCTTTTTCGTCAAGGATATTTACTTTTTGATAAAAATCAGCGACACGTGATGCTCTTACGATGGTACTGTTGTTTGCTATGATATTGCCTAAAAATAAGATGCGCTTTGATTTTGAGATGGATACCGTAGGTAATACGGCTTGCTCAATCCACTTCCATTTGTTGTCCATGCGAATTTCATTGCGGCATTCTTCGTCGGTGTCTATATCATCGAAGATAATCATGTCGGGGCGTATCTCTTCGTTGCGAGAGCCACGTGGCGATTGTCCTGAGCCGATAGCAAGGAATGAGCAACCATCTTTTGTGAGGAAGTTGGTGTCTTGCCAAAGGGCTAAACTTTTTTGAGTTCCAAAGTCGTTTATAAATCGCTGGTTGTGTTCGAGGTTGGCACGAATTGGTGCAATTAGCCTTTTGGCTTGATCCTCGGTATGCGAAACATAAAGTACATTTCGGATTTTTTTATTGAACTTCAAAAACAATGGGATGAACAAACCGCCAATTACAGATTTTGCGTGTTCCCGTGACCATGCTAAAACGGCATAGGTAGTATCATGGTCAATGATGTGCTTTGCTGCTTTGAGTTGAAATTTTGCGAATGGGTCGCTTGCATATTTTGGGAAATAGAACTGGCAGAACTCCTCAAAATTGGACAACAAGCGATTGATACGCTTTTGCTTTTCGGCTGGCGTTTCGGTGGGAACATCTGTGCTGCGGTAGATGTTACGGCAGTATTCTTCCCAGTAGCGTAATGCTTCTTTGTCGTTTTGAAATTGCATATTTTTCATTGGGCGACCGCAAGTGTCGCCCCTACGTTTGATTTGTGATTACAAAAGGTGGCGAATAAAAGCATCTTGATAGTCGGTTATTTTTTGAACATCTGCTATTGGCGCAATTTTTCTTACAAACTCATTGAACTTCATAAAGCTATTGATGTGGTCAGAAATGGAAGTTTCCTTTTCTAATTTTTCAATTGCAGAAGTGAGCATGATAAGGGTTTGTGCTTCTTTGGAGTTCACAAAACGCTGTCCTTCTTCTCGTTTGGCAATCATGGCATTGAAGTCAGCGAGTTGCTCATACAAAAAGCCTACCTGCTCAGATCGAGTGGTAAGTAAGGATTGTTTTAATTTGTCCCAATTGTCCTTTTCTTTCCATTTGGAAATGGTCTGTTCGGACACTTCTACCTTGGCAGCGATTTCCTTTTGTGTCATTTTTTCTTTGACAAAAAGGATTTTCGCCCATTCTTTTTTTTGCTCGTTCGTCATTTTTAAAAAAAATAAATATCGCAAAGGTATATTGAAAATGTATGTTGTGCTTGGAGGGTCTATGATGAACAGGCATCTTAACATGATGAACGAAGAGGTTTGCGTGTAGAACAGTGTCAAATGCGTGTAGAACACGCAAAGCTCTTCGTTCTACACGCAAAGTCCTATGATGAACGGGCATCTTAACATGATGAACGAAGAGTGCGTTTGGATGGTAAAAAAAAGGCGTTTATGTTTGCATCAAAATTAATTATCAAGTAAAATTTTTCAGATATGCGTTGGAGAGTACATGACGAATCGCTTAATAGTTACGGATTTTGGTTGCTGACAGCAGGTGGAGATTTGACTAATTTTAATAATAATCCTTTGTGTCTGTGGAATCATACTTTTGGTTGGAGTGACAAAAATGATGTTATATTGCCTATCGGTATTTGGAAAAATATAGAGGTAAAGGCAGATGGCTCTATTGAAATGGATGATGAGCTGGACGAAGATGATGATTTTGCGTTGAAGATAAAAAAGAAGGTGGATAAAAAACACCTTCGAGCCACGAGCATAGGTGTAAGTATTTTGGAAT
>JANMGN010000642.1:0-3849 GCA_031374645.1 Chitinophagales bacterium
ACTGTCGATTGGGTGTATGCCTAAGTTTTTACAAGAAAACATAATATCAATGTTTTTAAGGCTATTAATGATATTTTCAGTAATAAAACTGTCGATTGGGTGTATGCCTAAGTTTTTACAAATTATAAATACAAAAATTATGACAATAATGCCGTTTAAATAAAAAAAATCCTATCTCATTACTGTGGCAGGACTAATTTGTAAAAGTTATTTTTTAGCGTTTTATAAAACAAAAAAGCTAACTTAGATTACTCTAAGTTAGCTTTTTTAAAATTTGCTCGTATAATTAACGACGGATACCTAATTCATCGCACAATGCACGGAATTTGTAAATGTCTTTACGCTTCAAATAATTCAACAACGCTTTGCGTTGGCTTACCAATGTCAATAAACGACGACGACAAGAGTGATCGCCTTTATTGTTTGCTAAAAGGTGAGCAGAAAGTGCTTTGATACGGAATGTAAAATAAGCGATTTGACCTTCTGTCGAACCTGTGTTTGCTGCGCTTCCGCCGTATTTTTCAAAAATACCATCAACGGTTGCTTTGTCTAAATAAACTGCCATAATTTTTAAATTTTTAATTGTGAAACCATTCCCGAATTGCCTTTGATTGGCATATCAACGCTTAATCGGTTCATAGCGGCTGCAAAGGTACGACTATTTTTTAGAATAAAAAATATTTTATAATTTATTTACAGGTTTTGTTAAAAAGTACATTTCGATTTCTCCCAAATGCTTAATCTCCTTTTTTCCACGACTTTCACATTCAAAATAAGATTGTACCAAAGTATATGTATTTGCGGAAATATTGACTTTCCCTATCTCTCCTTTTGCCTCCATTCTTGCAGCCGTATTTACGGTATTTCCCCAAATATCAAAGCTAAATTTGTCACTTCCGACTACACCCGAAACTAATGCTCCACTGTGAACACCTACACGCATTTCAAAGTATAAAAAATTGTTTATCAATGCTTTATGCTTATAATCTGAAACAAAAAGCTGCATTTCGAGTGCTGCATTACAAGCATTCAAAGCATGGTTTTCATTAGAGATTGGTACGCCACTGACTGCCATATAAGCATCTCCAATCGTTTTTATTTTTTCTAAATTATGCTTTTTACAGATGGCATCAAAAGCAATAAAATAGTCGTTGAGTAGCGTAATCAATAAGGTTGGGTCGAGCGTAGCAGTTTGCTCTGAAAATTTTTCAAAATCAGTAAAAAGCACCGTCGCTATTTCGTGAAAATGAGGTGTTGCCGTACCGTTTTCTTTAAGTTCTTTTACAGTTTGTGTTGGTAAAATATTGAGCAAAAGAGCTTCATTGCGCTCTCTTTCTTCATGTAGTAATTTCGTGTTCGTAAACTCTTTGACCTTGGTATTGTAGTGAAAAGTAGCGAAAGCAAAGGCAGGAACTGAAATACCTATACATTCTAAAACACGAACGACCATATACGCCAAGTCGTTGCTTTTACAATAAACGATAAAACCAACCATCAGAAATACACACAATAGATTTACAACAATGCGCCACAAATGATTGATAGTAATCACAAAGTTAATCAGCATAATAAAAACACCAAACACTAAAATAGTACCGCCACCAGGTACAGAAAGCATCGATAGTGGCAATAAAGCTACTGAAAACACTATCGTAATCAGAATAACCAAGCGTTTTTTTACGGTTTTACTGCTTTTAAAAAGTGCTTTTTTATGGTAAGCAATGTAAATAAAAAGTGGGATAAAAAACAAGAAAACAAAATGATTGAAAAATATATAGACCATAATAGGATCTTCAAACGCACCACTTTTGTAGCGTACCCAATCTAAATACAGCAAGGCAGGAAAGAAAAACGAACCAATAATACATATCAAATAGCCTTTCCGAAGATTGCCGCTAACCAATCTTGTGTTAAATTCTTCTCTATTTTTTTCTTCAATGTGAAATAAAGGAATACCAAATATACTTTTCATAGAAAACTATTTTTGCAAATATACCAATTTTTCTAAAAAAGGAGAATTATTGTAAAAAATTCGTATTAGTTTGGCTTTTTCAAACAAAATAAAATCTTAGTTAATTTTATTTTTTGACGTACCTTTGCACTTTGATAAAATATAGAATATCACAAACTGCTGCTTAAAAAACAGCCGATTATAACATACTATGAAAAAAAATACAGCACCTACGGCAAAAAAAGAGCCTAAAATTTTAACGATTCACGGCGATGAACGCATTGATAATTATTATTGGCTAAATGACCGTGAGAATCCAGAAGTAATCGCTTATCTGAACGCTGAAAACGAGTATCGAGAACAAGAAATGGCGCATACCAAGGACTTCCAAAGCGAACTTTTCAAGGAAATTATCGGGCGAATTGCACAAACAGATATATCTGTTCCGTACAAAGACAACGGCTATTTTTATTATTCTCGCTTCGAGGAAGGCAAAGAATATCCTATTTATTGTCGTAAAAAAGACACACTCGAAAACGAAGAAGAAATTCTTTTAGATGGCAACAAAATGGCAATAGGTCACGCCTATTTTCAAATCGGAGGAATGAGTATAAGTCCTGATAATCAGTGGCTTGCGTACAGTGTTGATACGGTTTCTCGAAGACAATATACTGTCTTTGTTAAAAATTTGAATAGCAATAAAATATTATCTGAGGAAATTAAAAATACAACTGGGTCGGTAGCTTGGGCAAATGACAACAAGACTTTTTTTTATACCACCAAAGACGAACAAACCTTGCGTTCTGATAAAATTTTTAGACATAAACTAAAAACAAATGTGGCGGACGATGTTTTGATTTTTGAAGAAAAAGACGATACTTTCTACACAGCCGTTTATCGTACCAAATCAGGCAAATTTTTGATGATTGCTTCGGGTTCGACCGTTACAAATGAGTTTTATTATTTAGATGCCGACAAACCTCGGGGCAAATTTCGCACGATACAAAAGCGTGTCCGCAAACTCGAGTACAGCGTAGATCATTACGGCGATAGCTTTTATATTTTGACCAATGACAAGGCAAAAAATTTCAAATTAGTCAAAACACCTACGAACAAAACAGGGCGTAAAAATTGGCAAGAGGTCGTACCGCACCGAGAAAATACTTTGCTCGAAGGCATGGAAATTTTTAACGATTACCTCGTACTTTCCGAAAGAACAAACGCTGAAACACAACTTTGTATCACGCCTTGGGACGGTAGCGAGCCACATTATATTAATTTTGGAGAAAAAGCCTACACGATTTATCCTTCCATAAATCCTGATTTTGACACTAATATTTTGCGTTTTGGCTACACTTCTTTGACTACGCCAAACTCTACTTTCGATTACGACATGAAAAACCGAAGCATGAATTTGCTCAAACAACAAGAAGTCGTAGGCGGTTATGAAAAAGACAATTACCAAAGTGAGCGTATTTTTGCAACCGCAAAAGATGGTACTAAAATCCCGATTTCGTTGGTTTATAAAAAAGGCATAGACAAAAATGGAGCGAACCCTACCCTATTGTATGCTTATGGTTCTTATGGTTACAGTATGGATCCGATGTTTAGTTCGTTGCGTTTGAGTTTGCTGGACAGAGGCTTTGTTTATGCGATTGCGCATATACGAGGTGGGCAGGAAATGGGTCGCTCTTGGTACGAAGATGGGCGTATGTTGAAAAAGAAAAACACCTTTACAGATTTCAATTCTTGTGCAGAACATCTTATTAGTCAAGGCTTTACAAATAACGAAAAATTAGCAGCTATGGGCGGAAGCGCTGGTGGCTTACTGATGGGCGCAATCCTAAATCTTCGTCCTGATTTATACAAAGCGATAGTAGCACAAGTGGCATTTGTAG
>JANMGN010000643.1:0-3495 GCA_031374645.1 Chitinophagales bacterium
CAAACCGTAAATAAGAAAATAAAAGACGCAAAAATCAAAAAATAAGTTGGGGCTTTATCCAAACATTGTGTTAGTATATTTTCGCTTCCCGTTATTCGCTGTATTACCCAAGCTAATGCTGCTATGATGGCAAATCCTGCACCGCCAAGTCTAAATTTTTTATAGACTAACCGATTTTTAATGCAAATAATCAATAAACAAGGTAAAAACAACGCCATTACAAATAGTTGCATCGCCTCTATGCCAAGATTAAAACCAAGAATACTCAACGCCATTTGTGTTTTGGAAAGGTCGAGTGCGGTCAAAGTGTCTGAAAAAGCCAAGCCATGTATCAAGCCAAATCCCGCCGCTACAAAAATTTCTTTTTGATAAAAAATAGGAAAAATCGCGTGAATAGCAGACACTAAAATAGAAACGGCAATCATTATTTCTATCCAACGGCTTGAAAACGGTATCCAACTCAATGTGCCTAACAAGAGCGTAATCGAATGACCTATGGTAAAAGCAGTTATGATTTTTAGGAGTTTCCATAAGCTCGCTTTCAAACCAATATAACTTGTCCAACGGCGATTTTCTACCAAAAGCGGTGCAGATAATAGCAAAACCAATAAGAAAAGCAAGTGATCAGTACCTTCATAAATATGGCTCATACCTAAGCGAAACATACTTTTAAATCCTTTCCAAAAGCTACCTTCGCTGAGATTGACGTGAAAAGGTAGTATCGTATTACTTGGAATATCCCACGCCACTACACCAACTTCTAAGGGCTGTGTTTCTGCATGAAGTCCATTGCTCCAATCTTGTTCTATTTTTACCAAAGCAGAATGAGTAACGACCTGATGCAAAATAACATCGTAATCAAACCTAAATTTTCGGTTGCTCACACCGTTTGGAGGAGTTGCTAATACTTTGATAATCAGCTCATTATAGACACCTGTTGCTTCTTGTTCAGCAGAAGTAAGACTAATATCATTTGTCGTTACTTGCCAAATTTGTCCATTGTCGCTTGTGATTTTTATGTGCTGTTGGATATAATCTTTGATTTGTTGTCCAAAACTATCAATGACGATTGCTGCTCGATTATCCAACGATTTTCCAAAAGCAATTTCTAATTCTTTTAAAGGAAGTTGTAGCGTTGCTTCTATATTTTGCTCTTTTACATTGAGCGAAATAACGGAGTTTGGCATCGGGTGCGCCAATGCGAAAAGGGATAGGAATAAGAAAAATACAGGAAGTATTTTTTTCATAAATGAAGTTTTATTTTGAAATTTGGCGAAAATAATGTATTTTTGCAGTAAATAAATTTATTAAAAATGACAGCAACCGCCGCATTACGTAAAATGCCTGAAAAAAAGGGCAATACAGACCGTTTTATTTCTTTGGAAAAATACTTTCAAAGAGAAGAAAAGGCATTGTATAAAGGCGAATATCATCAAGGTAATATCATCAAAATGGCGGGAGGAACTTATAATCACGATTTTCTAAGTGTAAAAATTACTAAATTATTAGATAATTTCGTAGAGGAAAACGATTTGAATTATTCAATAAGCGGTAGTGATTTGAAAATCCGTATCGAAGCCTTTGACCGTGTTGTTTATCCTGATGCTGCTGTTATTTGCGAAAAACCTATTTTTTATGAAAATAGAAAAGATACTATCGTCAATCCACTTATTATTGTAGAAGTATTGTCAAGTAGTACCGAAAAATTTGATCGTGGCGATAAATTCCAATATTATAGAAGTTTAGAAAGTTTTAAAGAATACGTTTTAATCAATCAAGACTATAAATTTGTTACGGTTTATACCAAACGAGAAGATAATTCTTGGATTCTGCGTGATTATATGGGCGATGAAGCTACTGCTATTCTATCTTTTTTACATGATTGTCCACTTCCTTTGAAACGTTTGTATCGTAATTTGACGTTGTAAACTGCAACGAATTTGCAATGTCAAAGAAAAAATAAGCAAGTCCTTTCAAAAAGAAAAAACTTGCTTATTGGATTTAGATTTTCAAATTGATTTTTATAATTTCGTCAATTTCTTCGTTGCTATTTTCACACCTTCATTCGTTTTTACTTCCAAAGTGCAATTATACATTCCCGTTGGCAAAGCATTCATATTTAATGAAATTTGATGATTTCCATTAGTGAAATTACTTTTTTGCGTAGCCAAAACATTTCTACCCGTCATATCTGTAACGTTGATTGTCACGTTTGCGTTTTGGTCTAAACCCAACTCAATCATTGTATTATCAGCAACTGGATTAGGAAAAACAGTAAATTTTCCTTCAAAAATCGCCAAATTCGCAATACCTACCGTTTGCCCTGTGTTGTAATCGCCTTTGCGGTCACGCCAAACAGAGTGCGGATGATTTTCAGTTTTGATGATAATTCCACCTTGTGTATTGTACTCAATCCAAACACTTGGTCCATCAATGCGGATATAATCGCCTTTGGTTTCCATTGTTCCCGTTCCTACAAACAGAACGTAAGTTTCATCCAATTCTGCTTGGTATCTGCCTAAAATAACGGCTTCATCTTCTGCATTGAGGTCATTTGTATAGGTTTTTATAGCATTTAAAACCAATGTTTTTTGCGCCGCCGAAAGTGTACCAACTTTGATACCCAATTTTGTAGTAGGAAATTGATTGTCTTTTCCTGGTCCTAAAACAATGTCATTAAAGGTAGAAGCTGACTTGGCTATTGCCGCTTCTGTTGTTGAAAAACCTGCAATAATAGCTGCAAAAGCTGCTTTTTCTTGCAAAATTGGTTGATAAGTCACGCCTGCTTGTGTAAAAACACCCGAAGGCTCAGAAGAACGAAACGCTGGTGTTGCACCAATGATTTTGCCGTTGTTATAGGTATTCGCAACGCTGTGATGATGTCCTCCAAACTGAATTTCAAACAAACCTGTTTTGGCAGGCGTGCCTAAAAACGCCATAAAATAATTTCCTGCGCCATAACCTGCGCCACCGCCAATTGAGTTCAAATAGTCATCAGCTGCCAAAAGTGCTGTTAATTCTGCATAGCCTTCATTTGCTGCTGTACCTGTCATCGCTTTTAGTAGTTCTTTTGCTGCTTCTAATTGTGTTGCGCTTAACGTGCCAAATTGGATACCAATGCGCTTTTTGTAGAGCGATTGCGGAAGGTTTGACCATTTTGCAGCATCTGTCAATGTATATGGCAACTGTACAGTCGCCAATTGCGAAGCGGAAAGTGTTGCTTTGAAAGCATCTGCCAAACAAACGATTTTGTCAATGCCTGTTAGGGTTTCGCAAGCTACAGGCGGCGGAGAAAAAGTAACTTTTTTAGGTTTTTTAAAAGCCATTAGCGTCAAAATCGCTATGGTAAAAATACTTAGGATAACTCTAAATTTCATTGTAAAATAGATTTAAAAATTGTTATAAAAAATATACTATTAGCTGTACCTACTAAATCGTGGTTATTTAAGTTTTTCCTCTAAAAAATCAAAAACGATGCTTAGATTTTCATTTGAC
>JANMGN010000652.1:0-13376 GCA_031374645.1 Chitinophagales bacterium
GTCAAATCTTCTGTTTTTTCATTATTTGACCAATTGTAAGTAAAAGGCGCAGCACCTGTCACGGTCAAATTAATCGCACCTGTATTAGTAGTAGTAGGTTGTATATTGCTTGAAAAATTCATTTGTTGCAATGCTATCAAATTGTAATTACTAATCGTTTTACAGGCAAAAGCATCTGTAACGGTCAAAACAATTGATGCAGGTGCAGCTATCGTGATGTTATTTTTATTGCTTGAAGAAATATTCCAAGTGTAATAATAGTTTGGCGTTCCTCCTGTAACTGTCGAAGTCACATTTGCGCTATTGCCACAATCTGCTTTTCCACTCAATGCAATAGTCATTTTTGGAGAAACGCTCAAAGCAAGTGTATCAATTCCAATACAACCCAAAGTGTTTTTTACCGTAACATAATAATTTCCAGCGTTTGATGGAGCAACATTTTGGAGCGTTACGTTTTGTGAACTCCCTACTGAGCCAGCATTATTTGTCCAATTGTAAGTCAGATTTCCAGTTGCGGTAGTCGTCGAAGCCAATGTTACAGCTTGATTTTCACAACCTTTTACGTCCGCTGCTACAATATTTAAGTTAGGAGCAGGGAAAATATTTACGCTCGCAATACTTTTACAACCTGCTGAGTTTGTAACAGTTACGATATAAGTTCCTGTTTGATTTGTTGTAATTGCGCTACTTGTGGCGTTCGTATTCCATTTGAAAGTATTGGCTGAACTATTTGCGGTAAGCGTTGTACTTTCGTTCGGACAAATTGCTTTATTTCCAGCGATGCTAACAGTTGGTGCTTTTTTATCCTGATAAATAGTCGTCGCAAATGTTTGGCTACAACCCAAATTCGTAGTAGCTGCCAAAGTGTAATTTCCTGCTGACGAAAATGTTGGCGACAATACATTCGATGAAAAATTACCAACGCCAGACCAAACCGTAGAAGCCAAATTGCTCGAAGTCGTTACATTTAGTTGTAAACTTGTTTTATTACAGTAAAAAGTATCAGTCGAAATACTGACCGAAGGCTGAGGCGCAACCGCAATTGTTTTCGTAGAAGAACCCTTACAACCGTTCGCATCGGTTACCGTAACCGAATAATCTCCTGCATTATTTACTGTAAATGTAGGTGTTGTTTTTCCATTGCTCCAAAGATACGAAGCGTAGGTATTTGCAGTAGATAGGGTAGTAGTTCCACCTGCACAAACCTGACTATTTCCTTGTATTTGAAAAGGCGCAACGCCTGGCGTAGCTGTAATTGTAACTGTTGCAAGACTTGTACAACCATTCGATAATGTGGTAGTTATGTTGTAAATTCCTGCTAATAAATTATTGATTACACTACCTGTTCCGTTGCCTGTTAAAGGTGGATTTGTCCAAACATAAGAAACTATTGTACCTGTATTTACGGATAAATTTATTTTTCCATTATTAGCAGCGCAAGTAGAATTTGTTAGTGTTGCGGTTAAAGTTGCGGCAGCTAAAACGCTAACTGTTGTGCTTTTGCTTGCAGTACAACCATTAGAATTATCGGTTACCACAACCGTGTAATTACCTGCTTTATTGACGGTTGCTTTTGAGGTATTTGCGCCCGAAACAATACCTACACCTGTCCAAGCATAGCTTAAATTTCCGCTGCCTGTTGATATACTTGCATCTAAAACAGTAGATGAATTGGGACAAATAGTAGGATTTGTAGTCGAAATATTAGCCGTCGGAGCTGTTTTATTTGAAGTAACATTATAAGTATTACTTTGCGTACAGCCGTTTGAAGTATTGGTCAAAGTCAAACCATAAGTACCTGTCGTGCTTACAACATAATTAGGATTGGTAGAATTATCAGACCATTTGTACTGATTAGTAGCGTTTTGTAGCGAATTACTTAGCGTTACGCTTGAGTTTGCACAAGTTATTTGTCCCGAAGCAATAATCTGTGTCGTAGGAGGTGTTTGATTTGCACCGACTGTTACAAAAGCCGTTTTTTTACAATTATTGGCATCGGTTGCTGTCACGGAGTATGTTCCAGCATTTGAAATCGCAACTGTTGCGCCAGTCAAAGTATTTGACCAAGCGTAAGCAAAATTTCCTACGCCGCCAGTTGCCAAAACGCTTGCAGAACCAGGATTTACACAAGTCACATTTTGAGTATTGCTTATCCCGACATTAATAGCGGTAGGTTGCGTAATCGTAACGGTATAAGAGCCAGTTTGTGTTCCGCACGTTGCGATACAAGAGTAAACGCCAGCCGTCAAGTTCGTCACAGTCGCAGCATTTACGCCATTTGACCAAAGATAACTAATCGCACAACCTGAGCCACCTGTTGCAGAAACTGTTGCCGAGCCATTATTTCCTCCATTACAAGTAACGTTGGAAACATTCGTAGCTGCAACCGTAATCGGGGAAGCAGGTTGTCCAGATTGACGTACCCAAACAGAGTAACTTCTTGGTGGAATTTCTAAATAAATACGCCCGTTTGCATCTACTTGTGCAAAAGGAAATGCAGAGTTTCCTACTACATCATCAAATTTTGTACCTTGCGGATTACCCGAGGTATTTATCAAATGATCTACTTTTAGCGTTTGTCCAGAATAATTGATGGCTACGACTACGTCACGACCGCTTACACCACCTTTTATTTGGTAAATTTGCGTGGTATTCTTACTTGCACCAGAGCCAGCCGAAATATAATTACTTCCGTTCAAATAAGAACTTCCTTCTTTATTCAAATATTCTAATTGATTTGCACCAAAAATATGTTGCTTATGAATAGCAATAAGTTGGTCAATTTGCGCTTGTAAATTTACTGTTGGCGCATTTGGAATACTTACACCATAATAATCTGGATAAAAAACACAAGGAGTACCAACTCTATTATTGGTCAAAATATACGCATAAGCTAATTTTGGGTCATTTTGAACAGGCTCGCCAGAACCTCTAAAATCGTGGTTGTTCACAAAAGTCACTGAATTAAAACCACTCGAACCAGCACCTTCTACGATGCCACTCGTATAAACATTTCTAACATCGTAACCAAAACCGTCACAAGCACTTTTCAAGGCATTTCGCAAAGCAAAGTCAAAAACACGTACTTTTATAGCACTTTGCGCAGCCGAAGTCATGCCATTTGTCACATTGTCCACCCATGCTTTTAGTGTAGAAGCATTGTATTCAAAACTTTCTCCAACGACCATACCAGGATTCATACCATTGGAATTCATGTTATTTAACATTTGGCTCACAAAACTTGGCGGAAAATGTTTTACAGCGTCCATTCTCATTCCTCTTAAACCAACATTGCTCCAATTCCATTTTGCCCAATCTATCAATGTATTAGAACAACCAGCGTTTGCTTGTTCATAATCATAAAAAAACCACATTCCGTCTTCGTCACCACTCAAATTAGTTGAATTTGCTCCATTTGGCTTGAATTGTTGGTAATTCATTGCGCCTTGACCGCTTGGCATATTCGTAAAATCTGTGTAAGTTTGGTATTTCAACTCATTTACAACATCCATATTACGAGAAGCCGACCAAATTCCATACGGACGATGGTCAGAATATTGTCCATTTTGGCTGGAAAAATAAATATACAGCGTATCCGTAGCATTATAATCGCCAGCTGCCAATGTCAATTTGAACTCATCGGTCAAACAACCGCCGCCATCAGTAGTAGCATTAAAATTTCTACCCAACGTAACTACATTAAAGGCTTGACCACAATCGCCACCGCCATTTGGCTCGCTTTCGTTTCCATCAGTTTGACTTTGCCAGCCTTTTTTATTCGTAGAAAGATATAATCTATAAGGTTTATTTCCAAAGCTACCTGTATTTTGTGTGTTTGAGCGTATTTTGATGTAATAATCGCCTGCGCCGTTGCCAGTGCTTCCACCAATTGGCAAAATCGCACGCACTCTATCCGAAGGAAAAGGCGCACCTTGTGAACCGTTGTAATTTTTAATCCAATTCTCTACCGCAGGATTATTTTCAGCACGTCCGCCATCACGATGATTAAAAACCAAGTCGCCGACCGACTTAATATTATAACTATTATATGTAGCAACCAAAGAATTTAGTCCACTACGATTGCCCCAACCACAGCCACCTGTATAATCTCCATAGTCATACAAATCTCTTGGGTCATATCCGTTTGAGCTATTTCCGAAACTTGCTTTTGCCAAAGGCGGCAGCCACATATACGTAAATTTCCCACTCAAACCAGCCGCTTGACTGTTTAAAGCGCCTACCCAGTTTGCACCAGATGTCGTTTTGGGATAATCCCAATACCAAGCCTGCATCATAAAATCTTGACTATGAGCAAGATGTGGAAACAAAAACAGAAAACAAATCAATATTTTTCTCATGTGTAAAATTTTTTAATTTATAACGTCACAAATTTACATCTTATATTTATAAATATTTAAAAAAAGTAATGTTTTTACTTTGTTGTGATATTTTTTGACTAAAAAATAAATATTCTTTATGTCCCGCTTTTGTGAAGAAATCTACAAAATAGTATTCAAATTTTTGAAAATATCTTTTTTTATACAAAACAATAATTTTCCACATCAAAATTTTATTATTTTATTTTTTAATATGTCACATTATCATTTTTTTTAATAAAAAATATATAAAATGATTACTTATTTTTGGCTTTTATAAATACTTAAATATAAATACTTATTATATCTTTGCTTCAAATATTTTTTAACTCTTTAATTTTTTAAAAATGAAACGACTTACGCTTAGCTTCTTATTACTCACACTTTTTGCTTTTACAGCATTTTCACAAGAAAAATTAGGTTGCGAAACGCCCATTTATTTCCAAAAACAATTGGAAGAAATGAAAAAAAATGGTGCAGAACGTGGCCCTCTCGCCCTTTGGATTGATGAAGGTTATGGTGCTGCTTGTGCGCATGGTTGCGTAAATACGCACGTGCCAGTTGCTTGTGGCGGAAATACTACTTATCGAATTCCAGTCAAAATATGGCTTTTTGCTGATGATAATGGTAGCAATCAACTGGTTACGCCAGCAATCGCAGCTACACACTTGGCTTATGTGAATACTTACTTTGCTTGCCAAGGTATTCCTGTTTCTTTTTATCAAGTAGCTAATTCCCCTACGCTTGTTTTGAGTACAGATTTGAATGATTTTGAGGCGACTTCTGGTGATGGCGACGATACTTTTGTCCGTGCAAATAATTATCAAACAAACGTTATTAATATGTATGTGCCAAAAGCACTGAATGGGCCAGGCTGTAATGGTTACGCCTATTTGCCTACCAATTCTTCTGATGTTGGCTATTCGGCGATAATGATGGACGGAAGTTGTTATCAAAATGTAGCAAACGTTTGTGCTGATCCAGCTTGGGCGGTTGTGCTTATTCACGAGTTGGGTCACTCTTTGGGTTTGTACCACACGCACAATCCTTATGAGGTAGGTGCTTCGCCTGCCGTTCCTTTAGATGAGTGTCCTGATGGTTCAAATGCTTGTATCGCAGGCGATTTTATAGCAGATACTGATGCAGATCCTAATTACAGCTCATCTTGTGTGACAAAAACGGGTTGCAATATTACAGGTATCACATGTGTTTCGCCTTGTGCTACGCCTTATTCGACGACTGCAAATACGGAAAATAATATTATGAGCTACAATAATAATATTGGTTGTCGTCTTACTTTTTCTGCTTGTCAAAAAACAAAAATGACGGATTGCCTTTTCCAAACTTCCAACGGTGGTAGAAATTACCTTTGCGATGCGAATGTAGAACGTCATTTTTCTAGTACAGTCGTCAATAATGCCAATTCTCCTTATAAAGAAATATGTGCTGGCGATGCGATACCAACTTTTACTGCGATTTCGGCTTGTTACGATTGGTACACTGCGTCGAGCGGAGGAAGTGCAGTAGCGAGTAATTCGGCTACATTTACGCCAACTGCTGCACAATTGGGCAACAACACGCCTGGTACATACTATTTTTATATTCAAGAAAAAAATTCTTACAATGCGGTTTGCCGACAAGTAGTTTCTGTAAAAGTCGCTTCAAAACCTGGCTCTGGAACACCATCTACGACTACCAATATTACGGGTTCTGCAAATATCAGTTTAAACACGAGTGGCGCAAGTTTGGCTGCTTCTGGCGAGTTAGTCGGTTGGTGGGTCAAAAGTACGCCTACCACTTCGACCACTTTTGCAAATCAAGCTGCGCTCAATTCTGCATTGAGTGCTGCAACCGTTGGCGGCACAGTAGGTGCTTCGCCGAATAATCTTTTTGCTTCTACTACTGGTACACCAAAAACCGCTTATACGTTGCCTGTAACTTGCACAGCGGCAATGGTTGGACAAACGTATTATGCTACACCTTTTGCCTCAAAAGGTGGAACAGGTACGCCAACTTGCAATAATCCCATGACTATTAGTTCGGGTACTACGGGCAATGGTGCAGCAGCACGATTTGCAACTATTGCTGCCGCAGGAATAACTTGTAGGAATGGAACGCCTGCCGTTAGTCCTACATTTACGGTAACGTTTGTAGTATCTGGGTACACAGGAGCTGCGAATAATTTAGTCATTTTCAGAAAAACGGGTTCTTGTTTTGGTGCTGGTTCTTTTGCTGGTAGTTTTGTTAGTGGAAATGGCACATTTACGGTTACACAAGCAGCTTTTACAGCTGGTACAGATCCTGGTGTAACAGGATTATGCTTTATGGTTGCAGAAAATGGAACAGCGCAAGGAATGGCAGCTGCAACGCTAACTGCCTCTATTGTAACGAATTATACGTATAATTTGAGTTTTCCTGACGCTACATTAAATCCTTGTACTTTCGGAACGCCTGTTGCTTTTGTTTGTGCAGCAGCTTTGCCTATTTCACTTATTGATTTTAGAGCAAAACAAAATGACCAATCTGTTTTATTGAATTGGGAAACAGCTTCTGAAAGGGACAATGATTTTTATACTATCTCACGTGCTTCTGATGGGTTAAATTTTTATCAAATTGCTACGGTAAAAGGAAATAACAACAGTATTTCAAAAATAAATTATGAACTCACTGATAAAATACCTCTTGCTGGTTTGAATTATTATCGTTTGGAACAAACGGATACAGACGGCAGAAAATCATTGGTTAGTACGCTTGTGGTTGATGTTGAAAAAGCAACTCCTTTGCAAATTATTCCCAATCCAGTGGTTTCTTCTTTTGTGTTACATTATTTTGTAAGCAATGCTCAAAATCTACAAGCATTGATTTACAATAATGTAGGGCAATTGGTACAAACACAGCAGCTTGATGCGTATCGAGGAAATAATAATTCTGAAATAGATGTTACGCTTTTGGCAAGTGGTTTGTATCATTTGGTTTTGAGTAGCGAGGAAGGAAAAGTACAACAAGCTAACTTTGTGGTACGGTAAATTTGGAGCAGATACAGGGTACGGCTTTAATGTATCGTATGAACAGAATATACAAAATTTGAAGTTACTTTTGAAAAATAAAATTACATATATTTTTATGAAATTTGTAAAGCATTGATTTTTAGTAAGACAGTATTTTTAATTTTGTAAAAAATACATATATTGCATTTTTATTTGTTAAAATTTAAAAATAGTCCTCTATTTTTTTTTTGAGAAAAAATGATATCATATTTGCCATCGTAATTGCAATTATAGGGAACTATACTCCTAACCCTGCCGCAATGCTATGAGAAAACGTTGGGCGTACTGAAAAGACAAGGAGTGAAAAATTTTTTAAATTTTTTACAATGAAAAAAATTGAAATCAAAGGTAAATTGAGCTTGAATAAAGCTACGATTGCGAATTTGAATGACGCACAAATGGCGCACCTTAAAGGTGGAGCAGAGGGCGGTGGTACAGTAGGTTGTCCTCAAGAAAAATTATGGACATTGTGGAAGTGTCATAACCATTATCCATCTTGCAATCACGATAGTCCTTGTCAAGCATCGAATGATGGTAACGGCTGTATGTCAGATCCTTGTCTATCAAATTTCGGAAATTGTTAAACAGTAAAACTTGAGAAGCATAACAGTTTTTTAAGTTCACATCAATTAAGCCAATTCTTTACTAAAATAAAAATAGTATATTCCAAATGGTAAAGAGTTGGCTCTTAAAGCCAAAAATTATGAAAAAAATATCAATTCTATTATTTTTAGTCATGTTTACTATAAAATTACAAGCTAATAATGATGGGTTTATATTAAAAAAATGGACATTATCTTGTAAAATTTGGGGTATAATAAAATACAATGCCCCAAATTCAGAATTAAATGCAGAAAATAAAATAGAGTGGAACAAGCAATTTATCAGTGATTTTGAAGCTATCGATAATACCCAAAACTTTCAAGAACTCAATCAAATTTTAGATAAATGGATATTATTAAGTGGTAATTTTAAGGCTAACAGAATACCCGAATTACCTGAAAATGATATTGACAACATTGACATGAACTGGCTTAACTCTGACACTATACTTTCCCTAAAAACAAGAACGTACCTGAAACAAGTTCGTTACAGAAAAAATAAAAAACAAAACCAATATTTCCACTTTTCTGATTTATCATTACCTAATTTATCGGCCTCTAAAATCGAAAACGTTGATTTTTCAAAAAAATCAAATCAAATACTTGGACTTTTTGAATATTGGAACTTTGTAGAGTATTTTTTTGCCTACAAGCATTTAATGAGTAAAAAATGGGAAAATGTTTTAATGAATAATATTTCTATTTTTTTAGAAAATAAAAATAAAGAACAGTTCTATGGAACGATTGCTAAAATGTCACACTATTTGGAAGATGGACACGCTTGGGTAGTGCCAATTGAAGTAAATAAATTTAATTCAGATACTCTATGCTTTCCTTTCTTAATCAAACATATTAAGAGTAGAAGTATAATTGTATTTGTAGATACTACGCATAATAAAACTGTTTACATTGGGGACGAAATTTTATCTATTGATGGAAAAAAAATTTCTTTCCTAAAAGATAGCATTCTTCAGTACATATCTTATGCAAATATTGAAACAGGCACTTCTAATGCTATAAATCGTATTTTATTTTTTCAAAAAAATGATTTTCATGAAGTTGCTGTGTTAAGAGGAAAAGATACTTTATATATACGTATTAGAACTATTGAAAGAAATAAAATTAATTACGGTAATAGTTTGTATTATAAATTTTTGACAAAAGACATCGGTTATCTCAACCTATCACTTTTAAGCAATGAACAAATACAAAAAGCCATGAAGGAATTTGAAAACACAAAAGGAATAGTTATTAATATTCGAAATTATCCTAAAGAGCACTTTATTGATTTTATTGGCTACTTTACAAAAAATTATCAAATCAATTATGCTGTCAGTAAAATTAATCAAGAAAAGTTAGTGGGTTACTTCAAAAAGAATAAACAAAATAAGGAAAAATTAACGAAGCAACCTTACTATAAAGGAAAAATTGTTATCTTGGTAAATGAAACAACACAAAGTAAAGCGGAGTTTTATGCTATGTTTCTAAAATATTATAGCAATGCCTATGTAATAGGAAAGAAAACTTCTGGTAGTAATGGTACAATGTTATCTTATACCTTACTTGGTACCTTACGTGTTACCTTTACAGGGGCATGGATAGGAAATATTGATGGTAGCCAATTTCAAAAAATAGGTATTATTCCCGATTTAGAAGTGGAAAATACTCCGAATGAACAAGTCAATGCCGCAATTAAATATCTAAATGATTTAAAATGACATTTGAAAACTACGAAATTGAATTAATTAATAAAAAAATTCTAAGTAAGTTTAAACCCAATAACGAAGCTTTACTAACAGGACTCTCTGGATTTGTACTTTTTCAATACCATTATTCCGAATATTGTAAAGAAAATAGTATTGAATTTGATTATTCAAATTTTGAAAAAAATATTTCTAAAATTATCAGATTAATGAATAATAGTATCAGCTCCAATAGCTTTTGTGATGGATTAGCAGGTACTGGTTATTTACTTCAACTACTCGCAAACTTAGACATCATTGATATGAATTCGTCATATTTAGATGAAGTTGATGATATGTTGAACAGCTACGCTATTAATAGTATAGTCAATAATAAATGGGATTACCTACATGGTGGTTTAGGAATTGTTAATTACTTTTTAATACGAAATAACACTAAATCAGAATTTTTTTTACAAAATTGCGTAAAAATATTAGATAATTTAGCAATTAAAAAAGACAATGTTTTATATTGGCAATCTAAGGTTCGTTATGAAGAAGGGTTAGTTCAAAACTTTGGATTATCACATGGGATACCAAGCATTGTTTGTTGTATTTCAAAAATTGCTGATAAAGGAATAGAGTATCATTTGTCAAAAAAATTAGTAATTGGAGCAATAGACTATATTTTAGGTTTTGAAAGAACAGTTGAAGATGGGTATTCTTGCTTCCCGGACTATATTTTAGAAGAACAAGCAAAAAACTATTATGGGCGGCTTGCGTGGTGTTACGGAGACCTATGTATTTCTATAATGCTAATAAATGCTGGAAATATTTTTAAATGTGATGAATGGATAGAAAAAGGTATAAAAATAGCACATACTGCAACAAAAAGGGTTCACGACAATCTTCACTCCTGTAAAGATTATGGTTTCTGTCATGGTTATTTTGGAACAAGTTACCTTTTTTTGAAATATTATTATTTGACAGGTGATGATAGTTTTAAAAATGCTTCTATGTTTCTTTTAAAGAAAGGTAAAGATTACATTTTTAAATCAAAATCGAAGCGAATTAACTCAAAAGTATATATGCATTATGAAACGCTTATTGAAGAATACAGTTTGCTCTCAGGACTATCGGGTATTGGGCTAACAATGTTAGGACACAATGATAAAAAATTTACTAAATGGGATGATATACTACTATTATTTCCAACACATCAAATTTTAACATGATAAAACTAAGTCTATTAGATTTTGGGGTTTCGAACAATATTTTCGAATCTCATATAACTTTAGAAAGAATGATTAATGATGCTCAACTTGCAGACAAATTAGGGTATCATAGGTATTGGCTTGGAGAACATTATGAAAATCCAGTTGCTTGGCATAATCCTAACTTATTACTTGGTATTTTAGCAAGTATTACAGATAATATTCAAGTTGGTTCTGCTGGAATATTAATTAAATTACATTCTTTGCTTAAAATTGCAGAAGATTATAGAATGTTGTCATTTCTGTTTCCAGAGCGCATTAATCTAGGAATTGCAGCAGGTAAACCTGATTTAGAAACTATCAGAGAATTATTGAACGAAAATGATTACAATTATAACATTCAAAATTTTAACAACCGTATAATTCAACTTGATGAATATATAAAAACAGGAACTTACAACAGTAAAAAAAATATCATACCGCCAGTAGTTACACAACCAACAGAAATATGGCTTTTAGGAAAAGGCGGTATTGAAAATTTTGAGCTAAGTAATAAAATAAATGCTAATTATTGCTTGTCAATATTTCACATAGAGTTAGATGAGACTAAAATTCAGGATTTGATAAGTCTGAAAACAAATTTTTTTAACAAAAATCAAAATAAGAAATCTTTTATTATTTGTTGTTCTATTTTATTAGTTGAAAATGAAGCAAAAAATAATCAATATAGGGAATCTTGTATTGGTAAACACATGGTTATCAATATCATAGGAAACATAAAAATCATTAAAGAAAGGCTTTTGGAGTTAGCTTATCGCTTTGAAACTGATGAAATTGTAATTATTGATTTTTGTAACGATTCTGATAAACGAACTGAATTAATACAAGCATTAGCGGAAGAATTCAATCTAAAAAACTCTTAATTTGGGAATAAAACACAACTCAACACTATGAAAAACTATCAACTTTCACCTTTATTTCTACTCCGCACACCATTACTTTCACTCAACAGCCATATTCAAAATGTACTGACAAGTAATGATTTATCAGCACTCAAAGGAGCATATAGCGAAAACGAAGTACAACAAGCCTTATTTTTAGCATCGCCTGTACTTTATGCAGAAAATCAAAAATGGCAAACAGGCGAAGTCAAAAGTAGTGATGAGCAACACTTAGCGCAAGGTTTGTGGCGTTATCTTTTGCGTATGTCGTCTCGCTGTACGCCTTTTGGGATGTTTGCAGGCGTGAGTGTAGGCGAGTGGGCAAGTGAAAGTAATTTATTGCTACAATCTACTGATTATCAAGCACATACACGCTTAGATATGGAGTATTTGGGCGCATTGGCACAGCGCTTGACACAAGAGCCCGAGTTGCGTGCTACGATGCGTTTTTATCCTAATAATAGCCTTTACGAAAGTGGCGATAAACTCCGCTATGTAGATTATCGCTACGATAAAAAGCGGAGAGTACATCAAATCGTTAGTATTGATAATAGTGAGTATGTACAAGCCGTTTTGGCTCGTGCTACTTCGGGCGCTTCACCATCGGAATTAGCACAAGTGCTTGTGAGTGAGGATATTACACTCGAAGAAGCTACTGCTTTTATTTATGAAATGGCAAACGCTCAGGTACTGATTAGTGAGCTTGATGGAAAAACAACAGTTGTTCCGCAGCAAAATGCAAATGCTAAATTCTTTCCTTTTTTTAATAAAAACAACGCGCTGGCGAATATTTTTGATATAAAAATTATCAATTACCACTTTCTGAATCTTTTATTGCCACGCTACAAGAAATTAGAGTTCCGTATGATTTGAGCAAGCTTTTTCAATCAGATTTGGCAAAAAATACTGTTCATTGTCAGTTGGATAAAAAAATAGCGGGCAGTCTTCGTAAAGGACTTTCTATTTGTAATCGTTTGAGTAGCCGCCCCAAAGAAACAACTTTGAGCAAGTTCGCTGAGGCATTTGCAGAGCGTTATGAAGAAAAAGAATTACCGCTTTTGGAAGTCTTAGATATAGAAACAGGCATAGGTTATTTGCAACGTAGCGACACACAAGGCGATATCAATCCGCTTGTCGATGATTTGATAATTGGTAGTGTCGCAGTAGAAGAACAAATCAATTGGAACGCTCGGCAATCTTTTTTATTCAAAAAACTATTGGTAGCGCATCAAGAAAATGCTTACGAAGTCTCAATTGATTTTAAAGAAATAGAAAAGTTTGAAGAAAAATGGGATGACGTTGCGCCTTCGCTTTCAGTGATGTTTAGTGTTTTGGAACAAAAAGAGAGCGAAAAATTACCCAAAGTCATTTTTGAAAATGCAGGAGGATTAGCAACTCGCCTTTTGGGTCGTTTTACTACAATAGATGAGCGTATGCACAACTGGTGCAGCGCAATCGCAATTGCCGAGCAGCAAAATTATGGCGATGCTATCATTGCTGAAATCGTACATTTG
>JANMGN010000686.1:0-3165 GCA_031374645.1 Chitinophagales bacterium
ATTAAATAAAAAAATAAAAATTTTTTCATTTTTTTTTATTTTTTTTATTTAATTTTTTTTTATTTCCTATATTTTATCAATTTATCATAAATAGAATGCTGTTTTTTTGCTACCCGAAATAAAAAATATACTCTTTTGAGAGGAGCAGAATAAGTATGAAACTGAAATTTGCGTATCATATATATGTAATCAAAAGTCAGCCATAAAAGGGATAATTATTTATACGTTACTTAGCTCGATTATTGAGCGCAAATAGATATTTTATGATTAGCATTTTATATTTAGACTTTCTGTATGTATCTTTGCGAAAATAAAAAACTTATGCAAGTAACAGCCCAGCAACTCGCTCAATTACTCAACGGGATTGTAGAAGGAAACCCTGACGTAAGCGTCAATCGACCAGCCAAAATAGAAGAAGGTACTTCTGGAACTATTAGCTTTTTAGCCAACCCTAAATATGAACATTATGCTTACACTACGGCTTCTTCGGTTTTGTTGGTAAGCAAAGATTTTGCGCCATCACAAACTATCTCCGCTACGCTTATACGTGTGGACGATGTGTATAGTAGTGTAGCAGTTTTATTAGAAAAATTTGGGCAAAAAACGGATAGCCAAGGTGTTATATCTCAAAAATCTTCTATACATACGACCGTGAAGTTCGGCGATAATGTTTCTGTTGGAGATATGTCTGTTATAGATGAAAATGTATCAATAGGTAAAAATACAAATATTTATCCGCAGGTTTTTATCGGAAAAAATGTTTCGATTGGAGAAAATACAACCCTGTATCCAGGTGTTCGCATTTATGCAGACTGCGTAATTGGGGACAATTGTATCCTTCATGCGAACGCTGTTGTAGGTAGCGACGGATTTGGTTTTGCGCCACAGCCTGACGGAACTTTCAAAAAAGTAGCTCAAATCGGAAACGTAATCGTAGAAGACAATGTAGAAATTGGCGCAAATACAACCATCGACCGAGGCACAATGGGTTCTACAATGATACGGAAAGGTGCAAAACTGGATAATCTTATCCAAATTGCACATAATGTTGATATTGGAGAAAATACGGTTATTGCAGCTCAAACAGGTGTAGCGGGAAGTACCAAAATTGGCGCAAATTGTATGATTGGCGGACAAGTAGGTATCGTTGGGCATTTGAAAATTGCAGATAAAACACGCATACAAGCTCAGTCTGGCGTTGCAGCAAATATTATTGAACCTAATACAGCATGGTATGGTTCGCCTGCTATTCCATATAGCAATTACCTTCGCTCGTTCGCAGTTTTTAAACAATTGCCCGATATGTTGAAGCGACTGACGAATTTAGAGAAAAATATATAAACAAAATCAAACAGATAATTAACCCCTAAAATGATTATTTTTTATGAGAAAAACGACCAAAACCGCACTATTTTTAATTTTTTTAGCAGTAAATACACTTTTTGCACAAGCTAAATTTCAGTCGCCAGACGAATTTTTACCACATCAGTTAGGAGCGCAATTTTCGGCACATCATCAGCTGGTCAATTATTTTGAGTATGCCGCTTTGCAAAAAAGCGATATGACAAAATTGGTACGCATGGGCGTAACAAGCGAAGAGCGTCCGCAAATTGCGATGATTATTTCTTCTAAAGAAAATATGACAAACTTAGAAGCTATCCGCTTAAATAACTTACGTAGAGCTGGTTTGGAAAACGGAAAAGCAGATGATAGCAACCCAATTGCTATCGTTTATATGGGTTACAGCGTTCACGGAAACGAAGCTGCTGGCTCAGAAGCATCTATGAAAGTCCTTTATGAATTGCTCAATCCGAGTAATCCTAATACACAGAATTGGCTCAAAAATACCATTGTTATCATTGATCCTTCGCAAAATCCTGACGGATACAGCCGTTATACACATTGGTATCGAGACGTTTCTAATATGTTGCCTGCCGTTAGCAAAAGCACAAACGAACACCTCGAGCCTTGGCCAGGAGGTCGTGTAAACCACTATCTTTTCGATTTGAATAGAGATTGGGCTTGGGCGACGCAAACAGAAACCCAAAATCGCTTGAAATTTTACAAGCAATGGATGCCACATATTCATCCAGATATTCACGAGCAAAGTTCCGATGCTCCTTATTATTTTGCGCCAGCCGCAGAGCCTTTTCATAAATATATTACGCCTTTTCAACGTGATTTTCAGACAGAAATTGGTAAAAACCATACAAAATACTTTGACGCAAACGGTTGGTTGTATTTTACAAGAGAAGTTTTTGACCTTTTCTATCCCAGTTATGGCGATACTTATCCGACTTTTAACGGCTCTATCGGTATGACTTATGAGCAAGGTGGCATTGGTGCAGGTCGTGCCGTAATTACTGAAATTGGCGATACTTTGACTTTGAAAGATAGGGTAGCGCATCATACGGCGACGAGTCTTTCTACGGTAGAAATGGCTTCTAATAATGCCAAACGTTTGGTAGAAAATTTTTCTACTTACTTTAAAAATTCGTCAGAAACTCCTAATGGCGAGTACAAAACATACATTGTAAAAGCTGAAAATGGTGCGCAAAAACTAAAATATTTGACCAATTTATTAGATTTACATAAAATAAAATACGGTTCTGGCGCAGCTTCTTCTATCAATGGTTTTAACTATGCTACGGGAAAAGAAAGTGCTTTTTCAGTCAATAGCAATGACTTGATTATTAGCGCATATCAGCCGCTTTCTACGCTTACTCAGGTACTTTTTGACCCTGTTTCTGCGCTTTCGGATAGCTTGACGTATGACATTACCGCTTGGGCAATTCCTTATGCACAAGGCTTAGAAGCCTATGCGACCAAAGAAAAAATAAATATTAAAAATAATTTCCAATTACCTGTTAATCAGATAGTTGCGAAAGAAAATGCGTATGCTTATTTAGCTCCTTGGAACTCTGTTTACAACGCTCGGTTTTTGGGTCATTTGCTCAATGCAAATGTAAGAGTTCGTTTTTCAAGCGTTCCTTTTGAAATAGAAGGCAAAAAATATGAGGCAGGAACACTCATCGCAACACGTGCAGACAACAAGCGTTTGGGCAATAAATTTGATACAGAAATTAAGCGAATTGCAGAATTGGATATTCATGATGTTACAGCTGTTTCGACTGGTTTTGTGACCAATGGAGCAGATTTTGGTTC
>JANMGN010000713.1:0-10094 GCA_031374645.1 Chitinophagales bacterium
GTATTGCCGGTTGTTGCTTTTTAATTGGCATGGGTATTTATTTTACTTTTATTAAAAAGAACCATTATTGAAAAAAATGATTGCATTTGAAACACTTTTGGCAGCTGCTAACCTCAACGGAATGACCTCTCTATTAGACCAAAACGAAGTTTTGCGTGATTATTGGCTCTCGATAGCAAGCAGAGAAGCAAGTTTAATCGCTCGAAAAGAAGTTTTATCAGGCAAAGCAAAATTTGGAATCGTAGGCGACGGCAAAGAATTGCCACAAATCGTAATGGCAAAGCAGTTCAAAAAAGGCGACTGGCGAAGCGGTTATTACCGTGACCAAACTTTTATGTTTGCTACAGGACTATCTTCGATAGAAGACTTTTTTGCACAATTGTATGCTGACCCTATCAACGACCCTTTTAGTGGTGGCCGTCAAATGAACAATCACTTTGCTACACCAACAGTGGATAAAAAAACGGGTCAATGGTTGGAGCAAAAAAATCTCCGCAATGTTTCCTCTGATACGTCTAATACTGGTGGTCAAATGCCACGTGCTTTAGGTTTGGCGTTAGCTTCTAAAAAATATAAAAAAAATAAATTACTTAAAGATAATATTTTTTCTGACCAAGGAAATGAGGTTAGTTTCGTAACTATTGGCGACGCTTCTACTTCCGAAGGACATTTTTGGGAAACCATGAATGCCGCAGGTGTTTTGCGAGTTCCTTTGGCGGTTTTTGTTTGGGATGATGGCTATGGTATTTCCGTTCCTACACAATATCAGACCACAAAAGGTTCTATTTCGGAGGCTTTGGCTGGTTTTCAGACCAACGAAAAAGGCGAAGGTTTTGATATTTACACTTGCAGAGGTTGGAATTATGAAGAGATGAATGAGGTGTTTGAGCGAGGCATAAATAAATGTCGTGAAACACATATTCCTTGTCTTTTTCACGTAAAAGAAGTGACGCAACCGCAAGGGCACTCTACTTCTGGCTCACACGAACGCTACAAAACGGCAGAGCGTTTGGCTTGGGAAAAAGAACACGATTGTTTGATTATCTTACGTAAATATATCGTAGAAAAAGCATTAGCAACCGAGGAGCAATTAGAAGAAATAGAGCAAAAAGCAAAGCAATTTGCAAGAGATAGCAAGAAAAAGGCTTATGAGCGTTTCAATAATCAAACTGTTGTAAAGCTGGCTGAAATAAATGCTATTTATGCTCAAATGTTGATTGAGTTGCCGAGTGAAAGTGCGTTTGTTTTAGAGAAAAAAAATGAAATAAATGCAGTGCTTGGTATGCACACGAATGAGTTGGTCAGAAATGCTCGTCAAGTGCTTTTGCATTTAAAAAATACTGATTGTCAGTCAATTATAGATTTAAAAAACTGGTATGAGCAAATAAAAATCGAGGCAAAAGATAATTACGAAAGTGAATTATACAGTAGTACAACAAAAGCTGCGACCAATATTGTAGAAGTAAAACCAATTTATTCAGACGCTTCTGTTTCTAAAACTGGCTATGAAATTATAAACGGTTACTTTGATAAAATGTTGGCAAAATATCCCGAATTATACGCTTTTGGCGAAGATGTTGGGCATATTGGCGACGTGAATCAAGGTTTTGCAGGCATGCAAGAAAAGTATGGTACAGACAGAGTTTTTGATGTTGGAATTAGAGAGCTGACTATCATGGGTCAAGCACTTGGAATGAGTATGCGTGGCTTAAAAACGATTGCCGAAATCCAATATTTAGATTATATTTATTACGGTTTGGAGCTTTTGGCAGATGACGTAAGTTGCTTGCGTTGGAGAAGTAAAGGTTTGCAGCAAAGTCCTTGTATTATCCGTTCGAGAGGACACCGTTTGGAAGGAATTTGGCATTCTGGCTCTCCGATGGGCGTTTTGACGCACGCTTTGCGTGGTATGTATCTTTGCGTTCCAAGAAATTTTGTACAAGCAGCTGGTTTGTACAACACGCTTTTGCAAAGCGATGATCCTGCAATGGTTATTGAGGTTTTAAATGCGTATCGTTTGCGTGAAATAATGCCAGATAATTTGGGTGATTATACTATTCCTTTGGGGAAAGTGGATATTTTGCAAGAAGGAACTGACGTTACTTTGGTCACTTATGGTGCTTGTGTTCGCATTGCGCAAGAAGCTGTGAAGCAATTGGAAAAGCACGGTGTTTCGGTAGAACTCATTGATATTCAGACACTTCTACCTTTTGACATTGGTGGCGAAATTGGAAAATCGCTCCAAAAAACCAATCGTGTAATTTTCATGGATGAAGATGTGCCTGGTGGCGCAACGGCATATATGTTGCAAGAAGTTTTAGAAAAACAAGGCGGCTATCGTTTTTTAGATGCTGCGCCAAAAACTTTGACCGCAAAAGCACACCGTCCTCCGTTTGGTTCTGATGGAGATTATTTTAGCAAACCAAATGTAGAAGATGTAGTGGAAAATGTTTTGGAATTGATGCAAGAATAAAATAAAAAAAGCACGAGATTTTTTCTCGTGCTTTTTTTTATTCAAAAACCACCTTTACCTTTGTGGCTTTTGCAAAAAAGTCGTCGATTTTACATTTTGGCGTAAAATGACCTAAGGTGCAAATCGTATCACATTGATTATCAAGGATATAACTTTGCCAATCTGCGGCTATACCATAATCAAAATAATAGTATAATTTCTGATTTAGCGTATATTCGCTTACAGCTGAGTAATTTTGTAACCGAGGTTCTGTTTTGAACTTCTCCACTTTGGTACTGATACAAGCGGACATTTTTGTATCATCTTTGACTTCTGATACATCTTCTTTGCTTACTTTCGTACAAGCAATTAGAAAAATAAAGGAAATAAAAAGGAGCTTTTTCATTTTAATATTTTTTATAAACAATACCTAATAGACAGTTGAAATCAAAAAAGGGTTGGGTCTCGTTGAAATGATAAATGAATAATGATGAATGCTAAATATCATAAAAAACGAGTTCTTGATTATTTATAAAAAATGCCCCATAAATACTTTTTTTGTTTCAAAATAATTAAAATTATCTGTATTTGGTTCGATATTCAAAGCGATGCGTTCGGTTATTTCAAAGCCAGCATTTTCTAAAGCCGCTATTTTTAAAGGATTATTCGTAATCAAATTTATTTTTTTGAGTTGCAAATCATTTAAAATATGTATTGCGGCATTATACTGTCTTACATCGGCTTCAAAACCCAAGTGCGTATTTGCATCTATCGTATTCAAGCCTTTTTCTTGCAATTGATACGCCTTTATTTTATTGATAAGTCCAATGCCTCTGCCTTCTTGACGAAGGTAAATCAATACGCCTTTTTGCTTCCCAATCATCATCAGAGAAGCATGAAGTTGCTCGCCACAATCACATTTTTTTGAACCAAAAATATCGCCCGTCATGCACTCCGAATGTATGCGGACAGTTGTATTTTTTCGATAATCAAAATCTTCGTGTACGAGTGCCACGTGCGGCATCATTTCGTCAGGCGTATCTGCATAAACCAAAATGCGAAAATTGCCAAATATTGTAGGAAGATATGCTTCCGCCTGTTTTTTCATCTATAAATTATACCAGAATAAAAAATTAAAAATATATAAAATATTAATTACCAGTCATTTACATGTTAAATCATTCATGTTTAATTAGCACTTTCTTGTTTCAGCAATCTGTGAGAACCATCACACGAAGGCATTTTTTGGGAAAGTCCGCAAGTGCAATCGTGAAAACCTTTTCCGTTTAAGATTTGTGGAATGTACTTTTCTACTCTTGCTTCTCTTGTTTTAGCTTGTTTTGGTTCTGCAAAATGCAAGTAATACGCCTTTTGTCGTCCAGGAGTTAGTGCCTCGAAAGCTGTTCTGAAAGCAGGCATTTCTTCGAATTTCTCTTGCAATTCGCTTGGAATTTCGTAGTCACTTAATTTTTTTAATTCTACTTTTAATCCCAGTTTTTCTACCTCAATCGCTTCATAAATATAGGCTTTTAAGATGTCTTCTTTTTCGATTATTTCCTGAACGCTCGTGAGTTTTACCCAACGACCTGCTTGTGTATTTTCGCCAGGTTTTATCAGAATATTATGTTCATCACTAAGCAATGCACCGTTGAAGAAACCAATCGCTGCACAATCTTTCAAACTATACATAATTGCTACATTACTTTTTTGAAAAATATAACACGGATTTCCCCATTTAAAATCTTCTGTGAGCATACAATCAAGTAAAATCCTTCTCAGTTGCTCCAATTCTGACTGCCAATTAGGATTTTTATCTATAAATACATCAACTTTTGAATTCATTACGATTTTTGATTGAAATGATTTGTGATAAATTTGACGGACAAAAAGCTGCAAGATATTACTTTTTATAATTTTATTTTTAAAATTGACGATTTTAGAGAAAATTTTTTACTTTAATCGAGCGTATATTATTTTGATTCGCAATGAAGAATAGTTTAGTAATTTTTTTTTATTTAGATAAAATATTTACTTTGAAACGATAGTATATATAGGTTTAACAACATAATAACAGAACATAAACTTTCTAAACATTTTTTACTAACAATACATAGTTAATCAAACAAATATTATACCTTTACAATTTTATAAATAATATCAAACATCATTTTTTTATGAATCAATATTTCAAACATTTAAACCGAGATATTCCAGCAGGTTTAGTGGTTTTTTTGGTAGCTTTACCACTTTGTCTGGGTATTGCGTTGGCAAGTGGCGCACCATTTTTTTCTGGCATGATTGCTGGAATTATTGGCGGTATCGTCATTGGTTTGATTAGCGATGGGCAACTTAGTGTAAGTGGCCCTGCGGCAGGTCTTACGGCGGTGGTCGTTGTTTCTCTTTCAAAATTAGGTAGTTTTGAAACCTTTTTATTGGCAGTTGTGTTGGCAGGAGTTGGTCAAATTTTACTTGGCATGGCAAAAGCTGGGCGTATTGCTGAGTATTTTCCGAGCAATGTTATCAAAGGAATGCTTACTGCAATTGGTATTATTATTATTTTAAAACAAATTCCACACGCTTTTGGTTATGACAAAGACAGCGAAGGCGATATGGATTTTTTACAAGCAGACAACGAAAATACATTTAGCGAACTACTTCGTCCGTTGGAACACATAGATTTCAGTGCCGCAATATTGTGTGCTATTTCTCTAATAATCATTATTTTATGGAATGTTCCTAAAATAAAAAGGGTCGTAGGAATAGTTCCAGGTGGTTTGGTTGCAGTAGTTGTAAGTGTATTGATAAATGAGTTTTTCTTCAAACAAACACCAGGTTGGGGCATAGCCGAAGAACACTTGGTAAGAGTACCTGTGGCAAGTTCTTTGAGTGAGTTTGCTGGTTTTTTCAAAATTCCAGACTTTTCGCAATTGGGTAATTTCAAGGTTTACAGCGTCGCTTTTACAATTATGGCAGTAGCAAGTATTGAAACTTTACTTTGCATTGAAGCAACAGATAAATTAGACCCAGAAAAACGTATCACAACAGGAAATCGTGAGCTTGTAGCCCAAGGTGTAGGTAATATGCTTTCTGGTTTGATTGGTGGTTTGCCAATTACAAGCGTAATTGTTAGGAGTTCAGCTAACCTACAAGCAGGAGCTAAATCAAAAGTTTCTACTATTTTCCATGGAACTTTACTATTGGTTTGCGTAGCATTTATCCCTGGCATTTTAAATAAAATACCATTAGCCTCTCTGGCAGCAATTTTACTCTTTACAGGCTATAAGTTAGCAAATCCTGCAACTTTCAAAGAAATGTTTAAACTTGGATTGTACCAATTCGTACCATTTATAGTGACGGTCGTAGCTGTTGTATTTACAGACTTACTAACAGGTGTGAGTGCAGGTTTAGCGATTAGTGTCATTTCAATTTTGATTGGTAACTTCAAAAGCACTTACTTTTTCAGCAAAGAAAGTAGCCAAAACGGTGAATTAATCCATATAAAACTGGCACAAGAGGTTTCTTTTTTAAATAAAGCGGCTATTCGTGAGATGTTGGATAAATTACCGCAAAATAGTAAAGTAAAGTTAGACGCTTCCGATACTTTGTATGTAGATTATGACGTTTTAGAAATTATTAGAGAATTTAAGCAAGTAAAAGCACCGCTTAAAAATATCGATTGTCAATTAGTAGGCTTCAAAGAAGCATACCATATTATAACAGCATAAACCATGAATTTTCAAGAAAAATACGAAGCGTAAAAAATAACATAAGTAACTGTCCATAGGGAAGTTATGTTGTTATTTTAGCTCAACTATCCAATATATAAATAAAAATAATTAAAAACATTTAAAAATAATGAAAACTCAAAACGCAGAAAGTCAAAGCACAATGACACCTCGTATGGCTTTGGACATATTGAAAAGTGGAAATAATCGTTTTGTAAAAAACTTAAAAGCGAATCGTGACCTTTTAGAACAAGTAAACAATACCCGTGACGGTCAGTGGCCTTTTGCAACAATTTTAAGTTGTATAGACAGTCGTACTTCTTCAGAATTGGTTTTTGACCAAGGCTTAGGCGACGTATTTTCTGTTCGTATCGCAGGAAATATCGTAAATACGGATATTTTGGGTAGTATGGAATTTGCTTGTAAAGTGGCTGGTTCAAAACTTATTGTAGTATTGGGACATACCAAATGTGGTGCAATCAAAGGAGCTTGTGACCACGTAGAAATGGGAAATTTAACCGAATTATTAGCAAAAATTCAGCCTGCTGTTCATCAAGAAAAAGAAACAACAAACAATCGTAATGCTAAAAATAGCACTTTTGTAGAGAATGTTGCAGCAATCAACGTCAGATATAGCGTAAAAAATATCGTAGAGCGCAGCTTAATTTTGGAGCAAATGGTCGAGCATGGCGAAATCGGAATCGTTGGCGCAATGTACAACATCGAAACTGGTAAGGTAGAATTTTACGATGATATTTGCTACATTCGTGATGAGCAAAATCCTGATTTTTCACTGGAAAGTTTTAAGCATTAAAAAAAGCGGCTGATTGCAATAATCAGTCGCTTTTTTTATTTAGTAAACAAATACATTACGTTTAATGCGAATTTTTACATTATCATTCTGAATTCCTTTTACATTATTTATTTTTATGTATATTTGCATTTTTAATATAACTTAGAATTTATCTAATAAAAAAAACAGCAGTATATAACGAATTACCAATAAATCTGAAACAATACACAACCTAAATGAAAAGATTATCTACCATTATTTTACTCTTATGCGCTATAAATGCTTTTTCCCAAGAAGCAGATAAGAAAAAGAAAAAAGGAGAAGACCTACCACCAGAAGCCTCTACTTTTCAAGTGCAGCTCCATCAAGACAACGGATTTGGTTTTTATCCTAAAATAAAAGCGAGCATTGGTCTGGATTACAATAAATCACTGACTTTAAATGCCTCTATGTTTAATAATCCTATTTTAGCAACAGGTAGTAATAATTCGCAAAGAGGTGCTGACCTTTGGCTCGAAACGGGTATTGGTTTTTCTACTTCTTTTTTCAAAAAAACACTATACGTAAACCCTTCACTCAATCTCGTTAGTGGAAAATACCTCAATGGTAAAAATGGGCTTTTGGCAGAAGGTATAGCTCCTTCGCTTCACGCAACCTATCAAAAAAAAGCGTTAGATATTGAAATATTGGGTACAGCATACATTAATTTACGTACTTTTAGCTCAGGCGTAAACAATGATTATTTATGGGTGCAGCTTTACCCTGGTCTTAAAATAAATAAATGGCTTACTATTGGCGCACATTATGAGGAATTTAGAGTGGTTCATCCAAATGATGTCAATATGTACCGCTGGGCTGGTGGTTTTCTAAAATTTACCATTGGCGACAAATATAATATGCGTTTTATGGGCGGCAAAAATTTTAACGACAATAAATTATACGCTGGAGAATATTATAGATTCTCGACGATAATACCTTTGATGTAAAAAAGCGAGTAAAACGATAAATTATCATTTTAGGGACTACGTAACAAATAACTTACAAGTCTGCTTGTTCTTTCAAGCGAATACTTCGTTAAAAATACTCGCCGATGCGCTGCATCGTCTGCGTTTTTTGCCTCGTCCTAGCTCAAAATAACTTCGCCTTTATTGGTAACTTATTTATTACATAATCCCTTACTCGCTTTTTTTTTACAGAATACTTAATTTTTCTACCAACTCACAAACGGCATCTGTCCGTCATAACTTGTATCTTCGACAGTTTTCAAAATAAAATCAGCCAAGTCTTTGCGGGCAATTTTGGTACTTGCATTGACACCGACCCAACCGATACGGTACTCGCCTCTTGCAGGATCATTGGTAAGTTGTGGTCCACGTACGATTGTCCACGCTTTGCTGCTATTCGCCAAAACTTCGTGGTGCGCTATGGCATCGTTTAGAATTTTTGGAACAGCGATTTTCATAATCGTGCGAATAAGTTTGTCCACGAATTTAGGCTCGTCTTTGCTTGGAAAAGGCAAACCGCCACCCGAAAGTGAAATTACACGTTCCACTTGTAATATTTTCATCGCTGCGACAATGTTTTTAGTACCGTTAGTTTGTAGCCATTCGGGCGAACCTTTGACATGTCCGAATAAACTTACGACGACATCACAGCCTCCAATCGTCTTTTTCACATCGTCCAAATTCAAGACATCGCCTTTCAAGACCTCTAAACTGGAATGTTTTTGCCTGATTTTTGACGGTGTGCGCACCAATACTTTTACGCTATAATTGTTGGCGAGTGCCAAATCCAAAAACGCCTGACCTGTCTGACCAGATGCGCCAAATAATGCTATTTTTTTCAATTTTCTAATTATTTTTTAAAAATTTTCACAAAAATAACTACCTTCGCCTTAACAAACAAAAATAGCAATACTAACCTTTTTGTCAGTATGGAAATAACAAACACACAAGTCAGCAATCGCTGCCCAATTCGTACAACACTCGAACTCGTCGGAGGCAAATGGAAATTATTGATTTTGGTACAATTGCTTGAAAAATCCTTGCGATTGAGCGAAATCCGTCAGCGAATACCTGACATCAGCGAAAAAATGTTGATACAAGAACTCAAAATCTTAGTGGATAGTCGCCTGGTTTTGCGAACCAATCATGGTGAAGTGCCGCCTCGTGTCACTTACGAATTGACTGGAAAAGGAAGACATATTCTACCTTTATTAGGCGCAATGAAAGATTTTGCAGAAGCATACTCCAATTAATTTTTATTTCCCAAAGCAAAAACTAAGTTTCTAATTTGATGAAAAATCATCAGATTTTTTAAACAACTTAAATAAAAATACCTAATTTTGCGTTTAATTTTCAGCAAAAAGAAAAGTATGTTAGCAAAAGAAATAGCAGGAGAATTATTACGCATAAAAGCGGTAAAATTAAGCCCACAAACGCCTTTTACTTGGGCCTCAGGTATTTTATCGCCCATTTATTGTGACAATCGTATTGTGCTTTCTCATCCTTCGGCACGTGAAATCGTAAAAAATGGTTTTATCAAAATTTCACAAACCTTTGATTTTGAGGTAGTTGCAGGTGTTGCAACTGCTGGAATACCACATGGTGTACTCTTGGCAGATGCCATAGGCAAACCATTTGTGTATGTGAGGGATAAAGCAAAAGGGCATGGTCGTCAAAATCTCATAGAAGGCGAAATACAAGCTGGACAAAAGGTTTTGGTCATCGAAGACCTCATTTCTACTGGCGGAAGCTCCATAAAAGCAGTACACGCACTCAAAGAAGTTGGCTGCGAAGTGATAGGTACTTTAGCAATTTTTTCTTATCTTTTTCAAGAAGCAAGTGACCTATTTCAAGCCGAAAATGTCCCATTAGCTACACTTTCTAATTACGATGCGCTTTTGGAAGAAGCCGTTTCATTGCAGTATATCAATGCCAGTGATTTAGAAACGCTAAGAGCTTGGAGAAGTAATCCGAAAGTTTGGCAACCTAAATAATAGCGTTTTAAGCTAAAAACAAAGTAAAATTTGTTTTTTCCAGATAAAACGCTTATCTTTATTTTTTAAATCACTTAGCATTTTTGCTTAAGTAGGTTAAAAATTGTTTATAACTATTTTGTCGTT
>JANMGN010000755.1:0-3517 GCA_031374645.1 Chitinophagales bacterium
TACGAATTATTTCAAATAATAGGTAACTCCTGTATAGAAAAATAAGTTTTCGTAACGAGAGAAAAATGTTTGAGTGTTATACAACTCAAAAGAGAAAAAGGTAGTCGTCCAAGCGATATTTTTATTGATAAAATATTTTGCACCAATGTTAGCTTCAGATATAATATCAAGGTCTATATCTTTGCTCCAAGAAAGATTAACATTAGGTGTTAAATACAGTCTTTTTGACAACTTCAAATTAATACCTACATTGCTGCCAGCACGTATTATAGCATTAGAATTAGCTATCTTCCAATAGTTAAGATCTACACCTACGGTGAGCCATTTATTCAAAGAATAGTTGGCGGCGGCAGACATACTTAAAAGAGAACTATTTCGAGAAAGAGAACTATTGCCTAAAGGAGAACTATTGCTAATTACTTTTGGGATATAAAGAACCTTACCTGAAATTTCAATTTTTCCTTTGTAGAAAAAATTGTTGATTTCTTTTGCCGATTGATAAGAAGCTGAAGTATAAAAGGGGCGCAAATTGAGCGTATATGCTGAAGAATATGGCTGCTTAGATTTTTTATCCGTAAGTGCATAAGCTGTCAAAACAAAACGAGCATCTAAGGCTACATTTTCATTGATAAAATATTGTACACCCGTACCTACCGAAACATATAACTGATTGATATGATAAACGCTATCTCTAACAATGATTATATTAGGTACGATTTGTAAGATATTATCTCTACTAAAATAAAGACTACCAGTCACATAAGGTTTAAATTGGGATTTAGCCCAGTAATAATAATGGGTAGAAAATTCTGCATTGAAATCTGGATAATTACGTACTCTATTGCTCCATCTACCCGAAGCACCGCCACTAATTAGCAATTTATCGGTTACGAATTTACCGTAGTTCATGCCCATACTAATACTTAAAGGATTATTGTTCGCTGATGTGCCTAAAACACGTCCTCCGAATTCAGATACACTCAAAGAAGGTCGCAGCGTATAAGTCCCTTTTAGGATTTGCGCTTTTGCGAAGCCAAGCAGCGTAAAAAAAATGAAAGTTGTAACGGTAGATTTTTTCATTTTGAAAATGGCTTGAAACAAATTAAATATTTGAGAAAATATAAATTTTCACTGCTGTAAAAATAAGAAATCTTGATACAAGTTTCAAATTTGTATCAAGATTTTTTTTACCTTAATTTTCCAATGACGAACCATAGAGTAAATCTTTGAGTTTTGAGCCTTTGAGTTCTGAGATATTGTAAGAGTTATTGAATTTTTCTATCGAAATATCGATGTCTTTTTGTAAATCGCCAAATTGCTTGGGTAGTTTTCCTGCACAAGCGGCTAATCCTCTTAGTACGGGCGGTAATCAAAGTTAATATTTTGGGTTGTTTTTTCATGGCTTATTTTTTATAAAATAATTAAGAAATTATTAATCTATTTCCCTCAGCATACGCTAACACCTACCGCTGCACCACCACCTTTTCAGACCGAATCGTACCGTTATCCAATTGTATTTGTACAATATAAACGCCATTGTTACAATCGGAAAGAGAGATTTGCCATTGTTTTTCGCCAGAAAGATAGCTTTGTTCTTTGATGGTTTTGCCTTGCAAATCATACAAGTCACAATACCTTTCGCTTCTGTGTCTAACTCAATATTCAAGTAGTCACTCGCAGGATTCGGGGAAATTTTGATGTCACTTTTTACCGTAACTAATACTCAAAAAAGTCATATCCTTCGAGTTTTACAAACCGTACCTGCATTTCTAACCAATAATTCCACATCTTTAGCAATAGACTACCTATCTCTCTAATCAAATTGCTGTAACCCCAAATCTTCAACCGTGCGGATAAGACTTTCAGCATAATGCTTATCTGTTGCGTAACCCAATTGTTGCAATCCGATTGCCCAACTGCGATAATCTTTTTTATCCAAATGAAAAAGTTTGCGGTAATGATAACGTTTTAACAACAAACTATGATCTCGAAAACTCTGCCATGGGCTACCATAAATCTTGAAAAAATCCTTGTGGCTATCGTCCGTAAAATTAGAACAATGTCCTTTTTTACAGTTTCTTGAAAAACATTTTATTCCAAAATGATTGTTGTTATTTTTTGCCAAGCTACTTCCTCCTGCATTACTTTCCAAAATTCCTTGTGCTAAAATAATACTCGCAGGGATAGCAAATTTTTCTGTTTCAGCCTGCGCCATTTTCACAAACTTACGCACGTAATTATTTTGAATAAGGCGTTTCTGACTACGCTTGTCGCTAACCTCGTTTTTTCCGCCCCAAAAAGAAACATTAGAATACGTATTTCCAACATTTTTATCTATAAATTTTGCAGTTGGTTTACTGTCGTCTTTCCAACTTTTAGTGCTTTTATCGCTTACAGCTTGCGCCTTAGGCTTATTGCTTTCGCCCTTGACAAATGCAATAACGCTGCCCATATCTAAAAGACCAGCTTCCTCTGTTTTGGCTTTTTTTATTTTATTTTCTTGGCTAAAAAATGCAATTTTAGGCACAAAACTATTGATAGTTTGTTTGTTTGCAATGTACAAAACGAGCAAAATAACAGCTATTTTTAGTTTATTTCTAAAAATTAAATTATACAGTTTTCTTTTTTGTTTATTTGCCCAAATACGAACTTTGAGCCGAATGAGTTGCATTATATCTTTCATTGCAATAAGTTATGGATAGAAATAATAAATAAATTGTTTGTATATTTTCCTGATGGGACAAAGATAAAACAAATTATTTTTAAAACAAATTATTTAAAACATTTATTTTATAATTTTATTTTTTAAATACAAATTATTTTAATTTTCAAACAAATTTGGTTCATCCATGATTTTGATATTTTGATAAATAATTGCTAATTTAGATTTATTTTTAATCCAAAAACAAAAATATATTAGCCATTTAGCGTTTTTAACGTTTTTTATATATCTTTGTCCATGCCAATTATTTTTAAAAATTAGAGGACTTTTTTTGATAGATGAAAAAATACGATATACTTTCGGTAGGAGAACTTTTGGTGGACATGATAAGCAACGGTTTTGCAGATACCTTCGCAGAAGTCACTGATTTTAAACGAATTCCAGGCGGAAGTCCTGCAAATTTGTGTATGAATATGGCACGTTTGGGTGGAAAAACCAAACTCGTGGCTGGCGTTGGCAATGACGATATGGGACAATATCTTTACGATTATGTCGCTGCACTTGATGTAGATTGCTCGGATTTAGAAAAAAAATCTGCCCCTACGACCTTAATTTTAGTTACTCGCTCCAAAACAGTTTCTAATTTTGAGGCATACAGAGGTGCAGATGCCCAGATAGAAGAACATCAACTGAGCGATGAAACACTACAAAATACAAAAATTTTTCATACTACTTGTTTCGGTTTGAGTATAAATCCTGCTCAAAACGTCATTATGGCTGCAGCCGAACGGGCGCATATACACGGCTGTCAATTGAGTATTGATGTGAATTATGAACAAAAAATTTGGAACAATC
>JANMGN010000782.1:0-4550 GCA_031374645.1 Chitinophagales bacterium
ACCGTTCTTTGCAATGCCTACGGCATTGCAAAGAACAAGCGCACTGCCAAAGCCCTCGGAACACATCTTTCTGAGAACAGGCACTGCAAAGAACTCTGCACTGCCGCAAAGCAGGACTGCCTTCGGCAGTGCGCTTGTTAGCTGCAACAACAAGCAACACGTTGATTATCAATGAATTACGATAGGTAAAACGAAACGTAAGAACAAATTTGTTCGTCTATCCTTGTAAAATTGTCCTACGGACGAATTTTTCTGCGGACAGACGAACAAATTCGTAATTTTAAATTAAATTTGACGGTCAAACTCAACCGACTAACGAACAAATTATTTATCATTACAGCTAACGATGGCAATATAAATAACTGATTAACAGGTAATTATGAAGTAACAACAATATAGTGATTGATAGGTTTTTCGGAAAAGCTATACGCAAGATTGGAGTTTTTTGTACATTCATAATAATATGTAATGAACTGATTAACAGCTAATTATGAAGTAACAACAACATAATGATTGACAGGTTTTTCGGAAAAGCTATACGCAAGATTGGAGTTTTTTGTACATTCATAATAATATGTAATGGACTGATTAACAGATAATTATGAAGTAACAACAATATAATGATTGATAGGTTTTTCGGAAAAGCTATACGCAAGATTTGTGTTTTTTGTGCATTCATAATAATATGTAATGGACTGATTAACAGATAATTATGAAGTAACAACAACATAATAATTGATAGGTTTTTCGGAAAAGCTATACGCAAGATTTGTGTTTTTTGTGTATTCATAATAATATAATTTACTCATTATCAATATGTTACGAGCAAATAAAAATTAAAAAAGCAGCTAACAATGCACTCAGCGTCCATGCCGCCTAAACGGACGGCACGGCGTGAGTGCTACCGTTCTTTGCAATGCCTACGGCATTGCAAAGAACAAGCGCACTGCCAAAGCCCTCGGAACACATCTTTCTGAGACTAGGCACTGCAAAGAACTCTGCACTGCCGCAAAGCAGGACTGCCTTCGGCAGTGCGCTTGTTCTGTGTAACTAAAAATAAAAAAATAAATATAAAATATGTCAACCAACGAAAAAAAGTGGTGGGAAAGCACAGGTGGTATCCTTTCCATTATTTCAATTTTGCTAACTATTTTTTTGAGTTGGGATAGTTGCAGCGAAAAACTATTTGGGAAATACTCAACTTCATCTCTTGTTGGAACATGGACTTTTACTGATATAGATGAACAAACATTTGACGGTTTGAATGCAACTATTGTGATGACATCTAACGGTAAAACGGAATATAAAAAAAGAGGGCGATTTTACAGGACCGTCGATTTGAATATCGCAATGGTTTTTAAAGTCGGTGATGAAATGAAAAGCCAAACTATTAGTTTGGAAGATGTTACATCCGAGGGTAAATATGAACTAATTGATGAAAACATTAGAACAATCGTTGAGAGAACAAATATTTTACCGAAAGTCAAAGAACAACTTGGCGACAGTAAAATGTTCACTAAATTGTTTGAAGGTCAAATGGAAAATAATGCCACAGAAAGAAAAATTATTAAATTGAAGGGAAACTCCATGATTTTGGACAATCTTGAAGGAACAGATAAAATTACATACATAAAGAAAAATTAAATAAAATCACACAAATAACCTCGTCATGATAGTCAGGTACTTCTCGTTTTTTATTTTTGTATTAATTACAATCACTTCCTGTGGTTTACTTGTCGAAAAAGACATGAAAGCCAAACTTGAAGAAATAAATAAAATCAGGGCAGCATTTTCAACCGACATAGAAAAAAACATAGACTATGCACAAAAAGTGTATGAAGAAGCAATTGAACTTTGCGACAAAGACACAACACTTTGCGAAGAATTAGGGCTAAAAACCTCAATTCGAAATTTGTATGATGAAATTGAAGTTTTTAAGGCGCAAAAAAACGGTTTTGAGAAAATCTCTAAATTCTACGACGCAATTGAAACTTGCCCAGAAAATGAATATGATGATATTTTAATCGAAATTGAAAAATATGTAAAGCAATATCCAAAAGGGTATAAGATTGAAAACATTTATGAATTCAGAGACGAATTTTTGAGGAAGGAATTTTACAGGCTAAATAAAGCCAATCTTGTCACCAGTATGATTGAAAGCAGTTTTGCGTATGACTTGCATATTACAGCATTGAATGACTACTTGATAAAGGTGCGTAATGAAGATTACAGAAGAGAATTTAGCGAAAAAATTCAAGAAATTAAACTTGAAAGAGATAGGCTAAAAGAACGAGAAATTCAAGAAGAAGCCAATGAGCAGCAAGTAAGGCTACAAGAAGAGGCACAAAGTCAGGAGAGGCAACGGGTGCAAAACGCACAGAGTTATCAAGCACGGTATAACTCTGCAATCAACAACCTTTTTTCATCAATGGCGAGCAAGGCAAAAAGTGTGGCGGGTAAAGGTCATTCAGTGAATTGTGATGTGATTATAAAAAGTGACGAAGTAGTAAGTCAAACCAAAACAGGTAACAGAATTGACGTAACAAAGACGTATCATATTCAAATTGGCGGCGACAGTTGGGTAAGTATGTGTAAAAAATCGTCTGAAACAGTTATTGTATCTGGAGATGTTGAAGGAGATGGAAGTCGCAGCGTGGACTACAATGTAACAGGAGGTCGAAAAAATTAGTAAAAACACAGAACAATGCATGGTCGCCTATGCCGCCGAAAGCCAACCCGCAAAGCCAACTCACGGCGGCACAGCGTCCATGCAGCCGTTCTTTGCAATGCCGTAGGCATTGCAAAGAACAAGCGCACTGCCAAAGCCCTCGGAACACATCTTTCTGAGAATAGGCACTGCAAAGAACTCTGCACTGCCGCAAAGCAGGACTGCCTTCGGCAGTGCGCTTGTTCCCTGCAACCAAAAAAAATCCCGTTCTTCGATTAAACAAAAGGAAGTAAATTGACGTTAAAATTGCATAAATAAATTTATCAAAATTTAAACAAACAAAATAAGAAATTCAAATTGTATTTAAAAATGAGAGAGTTAAATATGCTATTTGCAGCAACTTTTAAAAAATATGTGAGCTTTTTAAGCCTTATTACTTTTTTGAGTTGCCAAACCTCAATAACAGTAATGACCAAAGATGCCATAGTTAGAGCCTCACCAAATAATAACTCTACTCAACTTTATAAGAATAATGAAATTGTAAGAATTAGCTTTGAGGGAGTTTCGAGTAACAAAGAGAAAATGGTGATTAATGGAAAAGAACATGATGAGTATTGGTATCTGATAAAAGAATATTTCAATAATACTAAAAGGAATGAGACAAAAGATAGAAGACAAGGTTGGGTTTATGGCGGCTATATTGAATTAACTGAAGATGTTATAAAGCCTTCGTTTTCACCAATATCAGATAAAGATTTAGAAAAAAAACAAGTAGATTTTACACTTTGCGGTGAAAGCTATCATAATGGCGGTGAAAATTTCACTCATTATGAATGTGCAAAAGGAGAAGGCACAATTCGATTTTATACGAATAATAAATTTATCCGTTTTTTAACCAAAGATATAGGAATGGAATATTGGACAGGAACATATAAAGTTAAAGAAAATGTACTTATTCTCACTTTTGAAACCAAATATGTTTTTATCAGTGACTATGGAGAATTAGAAATGAAAACAGCACTAATAAAGCCTATAAAACAATATGGTATTCATAATATTTGGCAAAGACCAGTTTTTATATACCTTCCAGAATATGAAGAAGAATATATGACATGGACACGTTCTTTTTTTGAAGAACAAAATGATATATTTGCAAGAGCCCAAAAGGAATTGAAAGTAAATTACAATTAGGATAGATTTTGAGCAACAATTGATAGAAAGTAGTAAATTTGAGCAGTAATACTGAGGGGGTAACTACAATCCAAGACAGATTTAAAAGAGATTTCGGGCGAAATTTAGCAGAAAGTGGTCAAAATTAGCTAAAATACTGAGGGGGTAAATAAGCAAACCGAGACAGATTTAAAAAGACATTTCGGGTGAAATTTGGCAGAAAGTAGCAAAAATTAATAAAATACTGAGGGGGTAAAAAATTAAGTGTCATTAAAAAAAGCCGTTTATACGACTACAAAAAATTAAAAAATGCTGTTTATACGACTACAAAAAAAAATAAAAAAATAAAAAAATAAAAAAAAAGGTGTGCAGGGAACACCGTGTTCACGCCAACCCGCCGGCAAAAGCCCACACACAAAAGCCCAACGGCGGCGGGTATGCGTGAACACAACCGTTCTTCACAACTAAAAAAAGAAAAAATAAGATGAATAAATATTTTATAAATAAGGACGGTGAGGAGAAAGGAGGGTTTTCAATCGAAGAATTGAAAGGGATGAAAATTGAGAGGAGTACAATGGTTTGGTTTAATGGATTGGACAAATGGGTAAAGGCAGAACATGTTGAGGAACTGAAACCGCTGTTTGAAATGATGCCCCCAAAAATGGTTTCGCCGCCGCCATTTTCGCCAACACAAATTCCCGAAAAATTAACA
>JANMGN010000785.1:0-3240 GCA_031374645.1 Chitinophagales bacterium
CTTTAACGTAATTGTTTGGTTTTCGTCAGGAGCAAGATAAATGTACTCATCATTTATTTTGACGGTAACTGTTAGGCTATTGCTATTTTTTACATCAATTCGACATTCACTATCTTCTGTTTGTTCGGTTGGAGCAAAAACACCTCTATCATTTTTGCTAAGTGGTCGTATTAATTTTACCACACTTTTATGTATCCAACCTTCTTGATCGCTTGCTATATCAATAACATTATAATAATCACTCGTCGGTGTTTTGTCATATACGAAAAGTTGAGAATTTGGCTTCAACTGGTCTAATAATTCAGAAGATTTATCAGGCATTTCTCGTAAAGAAGCCTTTTGAGTTGTTGTGGCTAGGTATTTTTGTGCAAAACCTAAATGGGATGAGAAAAATAAGAATATTGATAATATTAACTTCATTGTTAAATTTTTTGTTTTAAAATGTACCATATAAAAAATTTATAATTAATAAATAAATATGATTATAAGGACTTACAAACCATTCTTCGTCTTTCATCCAAGAAAAGTACCAGTATTCTAAAATACTCGGTATAAATAAAATTACAAAAAACAAAAGGGACATTATTTTCGCCATTAAAAAATTACTTTCTTCCGTTCTTACATCATTATCTGAATATGCGATTACGGGTATAGAAAATGCAATTAAACCTATAATATTGCATAACCAACTAGAAAGATTAGGAGAAATTTTGTAAAAATTTATTGTTAATATACAAAATCCTGTCCATGTTATAAACATATTAAACACGAAAATCACTCCTATTCCTATTCCAATAAATCTTATTAAATCATTTTTAAAAAAGAAAGGTAAAAGAAAAATTGCGCCAACAGATAATAATATTATATAAAAAATGATTGTAGAAAAAAATAATTCACGTATCATATTGCTATATTTCATATATTTACTCCTCATACAACTAGCGTTCTCTCCTCTAAGAACATCAGGGTTTTTAGATAAAAAAACAAAAAATGATTTATACAGTCTATAATATTTTGGCATTAACTGCGTAGCACTAACATCATCTTTATTTTTAATGAATTCAGAAATAAGATTGCTCAACCTGATACTTTCAATTAACGTATCTTTATACATTGTTTTCAATTGAGGATTGCGACAGTCTAGATATTGGTCGGTAACTTTTTCGCTTTCAGCAATTACTTTATTTCCGAAATTCATATAATTTTGTCGATATTCTTGAATTTTTGAAAGAGATAATGTATCAGTCTTCTCAATTCTCAACATACTATCAAGGTAGATATGTATAGAAATATAAAAAGCCTTATGTTCAGTGTCAAAGTTTTTTATATCCATATTGTCCTTATTTGAACACGCAGAAAATATAAAAAAAAGAAAGAAAAAGAAAAAAAATTTTTTCATCAAAAAAGAGGTTTCATTTGCCTACTCTAACGCTTTCAGCCGCTTCGCCTTACTTCTTTTTTTTAGTGGTTTCAGGTTGCCCACTGCTTGTAAATTACTGTTTATCAGTTGTTTAGTTTTTAGTTTCGGAGAACGGTCGTATCTACGAAGTGCCGCCCGTTTAGGCGGCATTTTCGTAGATGCGTTGTTCTGCGATTTTTGTACTTTTATACTGAGGGGTGTCAAATATTTTCCAAATCTGTCAAATCTTCCACACCTGCAATTTCGCTCAACATTCTTGAATAAATTATGAGTTTACTCCTTAATTCTTCAAGTTCTTCTCTAAATTCTTTGCACTCTATTTTATTCTTAAATGCACCTTCTAAACTAAGTTTATGCCATTTTGCAGTGAATGGTCTTACTATTTGATTAAGAATTACTATTGAAATTTTAGCGAACTCTACACTCTCTGCTCCGTATTTTTTCAATATTTCCCCTGTTATAGGAAAAATACTATGAATACTTTGAAGTGCAGTCGCTTCATCGCCATGTTCAACATTAAGCGGTTGAGTTGTGATACGAGTTAGTAACTCAATATATAATTCCCAAGCAGCTTTTTTATCCGTGTCTTGAAAATTAAGTTCTACCTCTAAAAATTGAGCATTAATTTTTAGAGAAGACAAATTCCATTTTTTGAACCAATCTATTACTTTCATATTATTTGGATTTAGAGTTGTAATCATGCGATTGATTATCATCAATGATTTACGTGACGATAATAAATGAAAATTTTATACCTTTTTGTTGCCATTGTTTTTGTCGTATCTCATTCCACGTTCAGTGAGTGTAGGTTTTTTTATCCAAATATGACAATCTAAACCGCAAAATTTGCAACCGCCATCAACTACCTCAATATTATCATCACATACTTTGCAGGGTAATGGTGTTCCACTAAATTTGTCACTAAGCTCCGAAATTAGAGGTGGTCGCTCTGTTCCAAATACTTGCATTGAAGTTTCTTTTACAATGTCAATTACAGTTTCTTGAATACGGCTTATTTTTTCTTCTTGTGAAGTATATTCTTTTCTGTCCGATGAAGATTTTATACCCATTAGGGTTGGGTGCATTTGTCTAAAATAGTAGTTTTCTATTTTTTTCTTTTCTTTTATTTCTGGTGTTAAGTTGTCATCATTCAAATGTTGAAGTCTTCGTGCTTCATCTTCAAATGGTTTCAGTTTCTCGTAAAATTCTTGCCAACTCCAATCTATCATTTTTAATAACCGTGCCTCTTGCATGGGTTTTTCCAAATCCTTATTGATTGAAACTAATAGTTTTTTTATACCATCATGATTGAAAGAAAACCCTTGAAATTGTTTAAGTGGATTTGTGCTGGGCAAATCGCTTACATCCATTCCAAAATAAATTGGACAAACTTTTGACTTTTCGCCAATCCTGCTTGAAATTGCTCCTGCCTCAAAATGGATCCAATTTGAATTATAATTATCTGGGGTAATACAGATAATTGCAAATGAAGTAGAAGCAAGTTCTTCGTTAATTTTATTATTCCACCGAGTGCCTCCTTCAATATTTTCACTTGATAAAAATGGAACAATATGTTCATCAAAGTATGGAAGATACTCTGAAAATCCTTTGGCTACTTCGTGGCTGAGGTCTTTTGACCAACTGATAAATATTTTCATTTATTTTAATTTTTATTTCGCAGAACAAGCGCACTGCCGAAGGCAGTCCTGCTTTGCGGCAGTGCAGAGTTCTTTGCAGTGCCTGTTCTCAGAAAGATGTGTTCCGAGGGCTTTGGCAGTGCGCTTGTTCTTTGCAATGCCGTAGGCATTGCAAAGAACGGT
>JANMGN010000788.1:0-3831 GCA_031374645.1 Chitinophagales bacterium
ATTCAATCTCTGGTGCAGTCAATTTAAGGGAAATAACATTAGACGATTTTCCATTATCATTGCTAACGGTTAATGTGACTTTTTTACTTTCATTTAAAAAAATATCTTTTTCAGTAAGCAAAGAAACGTCTCCATATTCAGATAAATGAATTTGGCTTGAATTTTTTACATTCCAACTAAATTTTATTGCCTTTCTTAAAGAAATCACTTCGGAACTACAATCAAAGCTAATAATTTCTGGTTTAGGTAGCTTAATATCAATATTAAAACCTCGTTCAGCAAATTTATTACTTGCACTAAACTTAAATTTTGAATTTTTTATGATTTTGACTTCTTTACTTCCTTTACTATCTACTATTTCATCTTCAAAAATTAGTTTATCTACATTTTCAATATTCCAAGTAATTAAAAATTTAGGTTCTGAAACGGACAATACTTCGTCATAGCCTAAATTTATCAATTTAGGACTTTCACTATCACAAACAGCACATTCATATATACTATCAACGTTTGTATTCTCGCAATTTTTACACTTCCACATTTATTTTGAAATTAATTTACCTTTTAAAGCTGGTGTTTCATCAGATTTTACGCTAATTGATTTACCTTCCGAACTTATTAACTTCCCTTTTAAACCGCCACCTATTTTTTCTATTTTTTCTATTTTTTCTTCAAATTTTCCTGCGCTATCTTTTGACTTTAATATTTCAAAAACTTTTGCTAAATTAGGTCTTTTTGAAGCATCAATATTTAACATTTCATCTACTAAATTTATTAAATGTGTAGAAAATTTAGTAGAACGAACTTTGGGTTTATTTCCACTTATCACTGATTGCCAAGTATATTTATATTCGCCTATATTTGGTTTGTTCCCTGTCATGTACATACAGAATAAAACACCCAATGCAAATACATCAGATTGTGTTGTTAAATCTATGGCTTTAATATCTGGCTTTCCCATAATATATTTTGCTAACTCAGGAGAGTAGAAAATTTGGTCTCCGACAGTTTCGTCAGTATTTTCAGGTGGTTTTCCTGTAAAATAACTATTATCAAAGTCAATTAGCTTAGTTGTATATGCCCCTGTTTCTGTTTTTTTGATTAGAACATTATCAGGTTTAATATCTCCATGTACAATATCCAAATCATGAAGTATTTTTAAACTAGAAGTTACTGTTTTCATTATCAAAAGAACTTTATCAATAGGCATTTCAGAAATTTCACTAATCGAAACAGAAGAAATATCAATCTTTTCAGCAACTTTATAATAAGTTGAACCGCTTCTAAAAAAATCAAAAGCACAAACCAAATTTCCTCCAATACCGCTTTTAGTTGCAATTTTAGTATTCAAAGATTTATGATGTTTTTCAAAATCTTCACACTTCTTCTTTCTTTTTTCAATAGTGGCAGGACTTCCTGACTTGGTAATATCAACTGGATATTTTGGCGAAAGAAATTCTTTAATAAAATACTCCTTGTCGTCTAATTTTGCAAAAGCAACCTTAGACATTCCTCCTGTAACTTCAAAGTTGTTTAGTATTAGGTATCTTCCTTCATTTCCTATTAAATATTCTCCTTTCTTCATTTTTTAGATTTGTATAATTCGTAATTTTTTTTGTATTCTTCCCAAAACATAGTTTGAGCTTCAATCCTAAATTTTTCTTGATGTTTTAAATCCTCTTCTATTCTTATTTTATCTTTTTTCAATTTCTCATATTTTTTATCTTCTTCTTCCAAAGTTTTCATATTATCTTGATACATAAATTCAAGCCTTGCTTTGAAACTTTCTTTAATTCCATTGAAACTACCAAACCCAATGGGCAAAAATGAGAGAGAAAAGTCATCTCCTGCAACTTCTTTTATGTTTTCTATCAATAAATCTTTACATTCAGAAATAGTATCAGAACTGGAAATTGAGTTTAAAATAATATTTTCAAAATGTAAAGGCGTAGGGAAGTAGCCAAAACAACCGTCTGTTGCAGAGATTAATATACATTCTTGATTATCAAACGAGTACTCTTTAAGATTTATCTTAAAATCGCCTTCAATATGAATAAAATTACTCATTTGAGCATCTTTTGTTATATTTTCAAAAGCATCAAAATTTTCTTTTAAATCATCCTTACTTAGTTGAGAAAGCCCTTTTTGAGGTGATAAAATATAATTTCGAGAGTCTCCCGCAGAAAAACTAAAAACTTTAATTTCTTTCTCCTCTTCGTAAATTAATTGTCCTGCAAAAGTTGTAGGTAAAGTTTTAATCAATTTACTTTTTAAAGCACTTACTTCATGCTTTAACTCCTTTAATTGAGAATTCAAATCTTTAAGTACCTCATTCTTTAAGGTTTCAGTAATTTTTTCATCAAATACTTCATTTTGTTTTATGATATTGTGTAGTAATCGTTCAAGTGTTTTCTTTACTGTACGAGAAGCTATAAATGCTCCTGAACGTTGCACACCATCAAAAGAATAAACTGTACTCCCTGCACCACCCATTCCGTCAAAAACACTAATAAAATATTTTTTGCCTTCAACAAGTAATACAGGGTCAGCATCTTCTCCTTTTTCAATTGTTTTTTCAATATTAAAGCAAAATGACAAATTTGAATTATCGAGTTCGTTTATTAAATTTTCCATTTTTGTATTTTTAAACACTTAAAACAATTGCAGAAATAATTGTTTCATATTCTAATTCTTTTAACCCTTCTCCGGCTCTTGAAGGATGATGAATAACATTTTCCCAAACGTTGCTAATATCTGACCATGGATAAGTATCAGGTGCGTATATGATTAATCTTCGTGCAGAATTTGAAACGTAGGCATCTTGTCCTTCCCACCAATCAGAAATTCCATTAAAATTCTTTGGAATATCTGTTGGATAATTAGACGGTTTTGTTCCTTTTTCAAAAGGATGTGCAGAAGCATCTGTCCACATGATAACAATTTCACGTCTTTTATTTCCCTCTTTATTCCAATTAGATTTAATAGCCAATGCTAAGGCTTCTAACCCATTTTCGGGTTCGTCTCCACCACCACTTGCATTTAATCCGTTTACAAATGATTGAAAATCAGCTTGTTGTTCAGGAAAGTTAAAGAAAGATGTTTCAGCCATTGCTTGATCTCCGTCAGCATAATAATCACGAAAAGCAATTACTTTAATTCTGAGTTGATCAACTTGTTTGTCTTTCTCATCAAGGGCTTTTTTTAAATCAGGGAAAAACTTTAAAGCATTTGCTTTAACAGTATCAATAATTCCCGACATACTTCCTGTGCAATCAATACACATAATAATATCAACATTGTATTTTAATCCTTGCATTTTACAAATTTTTTTTTAAATTTTATTTATTTATTTTTTATCAACAACAAAAGCGGCGAAGCCGCAAGGTGCGAAGCACCTTTTTTTATGGGCGAAGCCCCATTCTTTTTGTGGCTTCGCCACAAAAAGAATGGATATTTTTTAGAGCGAAGCTCTAAAAAATACAATTTTGTTTTCTCAGTATGTTAAATAAAAGGTAGGAACTATTGCCAAGCGGCTCTTTTAGTAAAATTTTCTGTGTTGCGCCTGCGGCAGAAAATTTTACTAAATGTGCCGCTACACTGCTCAATTTTCTATTGCATTTCCTTTGAAAATCAGTAGAAAACTTTTCTCTATTGCGTTTTTCTTTCTCTCATTATGCTTTCTTATTGGAGAGAACAAGCGCACTGCCGAAGGCAGTCCTGCTTTGCGGCAGTGCAGAGTTCTTTGCAGTGCCTGTTCTCAGAAAGATGTGTTCCGAGGGCTTTGGCAGTGCGCTTGTTCTTTGCAATGCCGTAGGCATTGCAAAGAACGGT
>JANMGN010000060.1:0-4887 GCA_031374645.1 Chitinophagales bacterium
ATCGTTTCTTGCCCAAGCACGACGAGCAATACCATTATTTACATCCCAAAAAAGCATAGAAGTCAAACGACGTTCGCTGTCAGCAGAGCCATCAAGTACCATTCCAAAACCACCGTTTATGACTTCGCCCCAACCTACGCCGCCGCCATTGTGAATAGAAACCCAAGTTGCACCACGAAACGAATCGCCAATCACATTCTGGATCGCCATATCTGCCGTAAACCGAGAGCCATCATAAATATTCGAAGTTTCTCTATAAGGAGAATCTGTCCCGCTTACATCATGGTGATCACGACCCAGTACAATCGGAGCAGAGATTTCGCCACGATTTAAAGCATCATTAAATGCTTTTGCGATACGAATACGCCCTTCGGCATCAGCATAAAGTATTCTCGCCATAGAGCCAACGATTGGAATATTTTTATTTGCTTCTTGTACCCAAAGTAAATTATCTCGTAATTGACCTTGAATTTCCGCAGGCGCATCTTTTATCATTTCGATAATGACATCAGCAGCAATTTTGTCCGTAACAGCTAAATCTTTAGCATCTCCCGAAGTACAAACCCAACGGAAAGGACCAAAACCATAGTCAAAGCAAAGCGGGCCTAAAATATCTTGTACATACGAAGGATAACGATACGTTCCTTCTTCTTTACTATCAAAAACTTCTGCTTCCGAGTCGCCAGCTTCTTTCAAAAACGCATTACCATAATCCCAAAAATACATACCTCTTTCACACATCGTGTTGATAGCAATTACGTGATTTCGCAACGTTTTTCGCACTTCTTGCATGAATTTTGGTTTATTTTCAAGTAAAAGTGCCTTGCTTTCTTCAAAAGTATAACCTTGCGGCGTATAACCACAATCGTCAATATTATGCAAAGAAGTTTGGTCAGAACCCAACTCTATTATTACATTTTGCGCCACAAAAGCCTCCCATAAATCTATAATATTACCATGAAAAACTAAGGCAATACCTTCCCTTTCTAAACGAGATTTTTCTATTTTGGCTATTAAATCATTAGCATTTGTAAAAACATTTTCCTTTTTGATGTAGCCGTCAGTCAAACGTTGTTGCACAGCATCAGCATCCGTTTCGGCAATGACACCTACACAACCCGTTACCAAAGCGGCTATTGCTTGTGCGCCTGACATACCGCCTAAACCCGAGGTAACATAAACTCGTCCACGCAAATCATCGCTACCTAAACCTTTTTTACGACCTGCATTTAAAAGTGTAATCGTAGTACCGTGAACGATACCTTGCGGACCAATATACATGAACGAACCAGCCGTCATTTGTCCATATTGTGTCACACCGAGTGCATTGTATTTGTTCCAATCCTCTTTTTTAGAATAATTCGGGATCATCATACCGTTCGTCACTACCACACGAGGCGCATCTTTATGCGAAGGAAAAAGCCCCATCGGATGACCAGAATACAAAACCAGCGTTTGGTCGTCTGTCATTTCTGCTAAATATTGCATCACAAGGCGATATTGCGCCCAGTTTTGAAAAACTGCCCCGTTTCCACCATAAGTAATCAACTCGTGTGGATGTTTTGCAACCTTATGGTCAAGATTATTTTGAATCATCAGCATAATCGCTGCGGCTTGTTGTGATTTGCAAGGATAATCTGAAATCGGACGTGCCTTCATTTCATAATCAGGCAAAAAACGATACATATATATACGACCATATTTTTCCAACTCGTCAGCAAACTCTGGCGCAAGTACGGCATGATGTTTAGCATCAAAATAACGCAACGCATTACGCAACGCTAATTTTTTTTCTTTTACGGTCAAATTCAAAACACGACGTGGCGCATGGCTCACACTCGCATCATATTTTTTTAATAAAGGCAACTCCGAAGGAATACCTTCTAATATTTGTTGCTGAAAAGTAGTATTTTGCATTGTAATTTTTTTGTCGTTATAAAAATAACATAAGTAGCTGACTGCAAGGAAGTTACGTTGTTATTTTTACAACGGCTTCTTTTAAAAAAAATTGCGGTTATTTTAGCTCAGCTACTTATAGTTTGTAAAACGATTTTCAGGTGGCAAAGTTCGTGATTTTTTCTAAAAAATCTATATATTTGCATTTCAACCAAATTCAACCATTTTATATGCAAAAGCAGTTAGATTTATTAGAAAAAAATATAGAAAAAGCTAAATTAGGTGGCGGTAAAAAACGTATTGATGTGCAGCATTCTAAACGAAAACTCACAGCCCGAGAAAGAGTTCACTTTTTTTTGGACGAAGGCTCATTTGAAGAAATTGGAATGTTTGTACAACATCGTTGTACGGATTTTGATATGCAAGAGCAACAGTTTTTAGGTGACGGCGTAATCACAGGCTACGGAATAGTGAACGGACGATTGACTTATGTTTTTGCACAAGATTTTACGGTATTTGGAGGTTCCCTTTCAGAAACACACGCCGAAAAAATCTGTAAAATTATGGATTTGGCAACAAAAAATGGTGCGCCTTTGGTCGGATTAAACGATTCGGGCGGTGCACGTATTCAAGAGGGCGTACAATCTCTGGGCGGATACGCTGATATTTTTTATAAAAACACTTTGGCTTCGGGCGTGATTCCACAAATTTCTGCCATCATGGGCCCTTGTGCAGGTGGTGCAGTGTATAGCCCTGCAATTACAGATTTTACGGTAATGGTCGAAAACACATCGTATATGTTTGTAACTGGACCAAACGTTGTGAAGACAGTTACGAACGAAACAGTTACTTCAGAGGAACTCGGTGGCGCATCTACGCACGCCACAAAATCAGGTGTAACGCATCTCACAGCTGGCAATGACCTCGAATGTATTTTAAAACTCAAACAATTATTGAGCTATATGCCTCAAAATTGTGAAGAAAAAACTGCCAGCATTCCTTATATATTAAATGACGAATATCGTGAAGAACTACAAAACATTATTCCGAGTAATGCAAATCAACCTTATGATATGCGAGAGGTCATCGCTCAACTTTGTGATGAGGATTCTTTTTTAGAAATACATGAGCAATATGCAGAGAATATTGTAGTTGGTTTTGCTCGTTTGGCAGGTAAAAGTATAGGCATTGTAGCGAATCAGCCAGCAAGTTTGGCAGGAGTTTTAGATGTAAATGCTTCTCGAAAAGGCGCACGTTTTGTTCGTTTTTGTGATTGTTTCAATATTCCTTTGTTGGTTTTGGAAGATGTTCCAGGTTTTTTGCCAGGTACTGACCAAGAATGGAACGGAATTATTACAAATGGTGCAAAATTATTGTATGCTTTTTGTGAAGCGACCGTTCCTCGTATTACGGTTATTACACGTAAGGCTTACGGTGGAGCTTATGATGTCATGAACTCGAAGCACATTGGAGCTGATATGAATTTTGCTTGGCCTACTGCAGAAATTGCTGTGATGGGCGCAAAAGGTGCTGCCGAAATTATTTTTAAACGTGAAATAGACGAAGCAGAAGATAAAGCAGCAAAATTAGCCGAAAAAGAAGCCGAGTATGTAAAGAATTTTGCAAATCCTTACAAAGCTGCTGCAAGAGGTTTTATAGATGAAGTAATTTATCCAAGAGATACACGCCGCAAATTAATAAAGGCTTTTGCGATGTTGGAAAACAAAAAGGTAACATTACCTCATAGAAAACACGGCAATATTCCAATGTAATCTTTTAAATATGGAAAATTTAAAAATTGCTACGATACAAACGGCTCTTGAATGGGAAAATAAAGAAGCGAACATAAACCTTTTTGATGCTTTGATAAATCCTCTACGAGATAAAAACTTAGATGTGATTGTTTTACCAGAAATGTTCACTACGGGTTTTTCTATGCAGCCCGAAAAATTTGCAGAAAAAGAAGAAGATAGTATTACTTTAAAATGGTTGCAAGAAAAAGCACGGGCGTGTAACGCTGCGATTTGCGGAAGTTTTGTCGTGGAAGAAAACGAGAAATATTTTAATCGTTTGTATTGGGTACAGCCTGATGACGTTTTTTTTAAATATGATAAAAGGCATCTTTTTTCACTTGCAAATGAAAACGAACATTATACTGCTGGAAAAGAAAAAATAATCGTCACATGGCGTGGTTGGAAAATTTGTCCGCTTATTTGTTACGATTTACGCTTTCCTGTTTGGAGTAGAAATACGGAAAATTACGACTTGCTTGTATATGTGGCAAACTGGCCGGAGCGACGTTCGCATCCTTGGAAATCACTTTTAGTAGCACGTGCGATTGAAAACCAAAGTTACTGTATTGGTGTAAATAGAATTGGTTTTGATGATAAGCAAATTTACCATTCTGGCGACACTACAATTACTGATTTTGAAGGCAATATTTTATACCAAAAAAGTCATGAAAAAGATGTTTTTATTACGAGCCTTTCTTTGCAGAACCAAATGAATTTTAGGACAAAATTTCCATTTTTGAACGACAAAGACATTTTCTTAACAAATATTTAACATTTCTTAAAAATATATCTAAATAGCTGATAATCATTTAGTTACAAATTATTTATTATTTTATAAAATACCCTATTTTAGTTAAATTATAAAAAAATAATTATGAAGTAGTGTGATTATCAGCATTTTTTCTCAACTTTGTACCGTGAAAAGAAAAAATGGTGTTTTTGTATTGCACCATTTCTAACATTTTCTTATCCTCAAAAGTGTCCCGTTTTGTCCTAAATGCAGTCCCGCATTTTATTAGAAACTGAAAAATAGGTTAGCCTATTTTACCGCCAGAATAATTCATATTATTCGATTGGAAAGTCCTATTAAAATCGCTTTAACGAGTGATTGGAAAAAACGTGCATAATATTAACCAAACTTGCTTTGAGATAAATTTACACAAAATTTAAGCGTTCAAAAGTATTTTCTTTTAGAAAA
>JANMGN010000076.1:0-2782 GCA_031374645.1 Chitinophagales bacterium
GTATGGGAAAAACGTTGTTAAGAACAATAATGGTTGTGATTCTACTATAATTTTCTCTTTTACTACCCTAAAATCAGATACGATTGCGCTAAAAGGTACGACGGATAAAAACGGTATTTTTTCTTATAAAAATGAAACGTTCGTGATTAAAAAAGATACGATTATTTATTTTGACGTAACAGAAACACTAAATCCTTGTGATTTTATAAAATATAATATAAAAATACAGACCACAAACGCAACAGATAATTTATTTTTAGACAATATAAAAGTAAGTATTTCTCCTAATCCGTTTCGCCAACAAACATTTTTGGAAGTAAAAAATAGTCCGTTTTTGCAACATGAATTATTACTTTTCAATGCTTATGGGCAGCAATTACGAAGGGAGATTTTCTTTGGAGAAGTTTTTTTGTTGGAACAAAATGACTTAATTCCTAATATTTATTTTTACAAAATTGTAGCGCAAAAAAATATTTTATACAAGGGAAAATTAATAATTTATTAAAAAATATTTTTATAAATTATTGAAAATCAATATTTTATAAAATTTTATTTATAAAAAACAGATAAAATTATTTCATTTTTAACCTAAGTAATCAGTATAAAATCGGCTGGATATTTTTGTAACAGAAGATTTGAATACTAAAAACAGTTACTTAAAAAAATCTTTTACAATGAAAAAAATACTCTTTTTCTTAGCTTTATTGTGCAGCGCACAAATGCTTTTGGCGCAATCTTTTTACCCGAAATTGCAAGTGCTTAATCCTAAAAAACAGTGGCAATATGACAATGCTACGATTACAGAAGCGCAAATTTTTATCCGCCCGAAAGGGATTTACATGGAGTATAATATTTATATGACTTACTCTGCAGCGAGTACGCAAATAAATAACTCGTATGATACGACAGAGATTGTTCATTATTTTAATTTACCCAAGAATGCCATAGTGACGGACTCGTGGCTTTGGGTCGGCGATGTGATTGTAAAAGCGGATTTGTTAGATAAATGGTCGGCTACACAAATTTATGAAGGCATTGTAAAACGCAATCAAGACCCTTCTATTATGACAAAAGTTGGTGTAAATGACTATCAATTTCGTGTTTTCCCCTTAGTAGGCGGTAAAACACGAAAAGTAAAATTAACCGTACTCATCCCTATTGATTTCAATAATGATAGAGTTACGGCAGAAATACCTGTGAATATTTTTGCATTCTCGAAAGTAGCATTACAAAAATATACACTTGCTTTTATGGATGTTAATGGCTGGCAAAATCCATCTTTTAACGAAAAAAATAATCTTGTTTATAAAACCAAAACCGATTCGATTGTAGGAAAATATACGATTACCGAAGTGCCTTATAAAAAAGAAATGACTTCTTCGATAAGCTACAATAATCCTATGACAGATGGTATTTATGTAGCAAAATATGCCAATGGAAAAGATAATTATTACGGACTTGCTTTGCAAGCATCAAAAATTTATATTTCTAAGGCAAAACCTAAAAAATTGACTTTTGCGATAGCGCATGACGATAGTAAGACGACTACAGTTTGGACTAAAATGTTGCCTCAATTAAAGCAACAAATCCTTAAAAATCTGTCTTCAAAAGATTCTTTCAACTTGATTTATAGCACTTTTTCGGCAGCAAAGTACAGCAAAATCTGGTTGAGTGCTTCTTCATCAAATATAGATAAAGCTATTAATGATTTACTTTTGAAAACAACTTTTGAAGCAAATTTGCCCAATGTTTTAGACGAGGCTCTTACCTGGAACAAAGAACAAAAAGGCGATGCGATTGTACTTTTGGTAGCATCGGACTCTTACAATGCAATTGCGAAAGCCAATACTTTTATCAAGGCGATGGAGGAAAAATATACGGCATTTCCAACTATTCATATTATAGACTATAATGATTACAACAGCCCTTTTTTCTTTAATAATGGCTATTATTATTACGGAAATGAGTACCTTTATACGTATTTGACACAAAAAACAGGCGGAAATTACGCTGCATGGCGTGTTATGAATGGTAGTTACAATAGTATTGGAAAGCAAAAAACGTTTTTGGAAACGAGTACAAGTATCATGGAAGGACTTGCAGAAACTTTGAAAAATGTTGATATTTATACTTCTCTTGAAAATGGTTACTGTTATTCTCGTTATAATTTTGACAATGGAAATCTTTCTTTGGCAAATAAAACACTCCTTCAAACAGGGAAATATCAGGGTAGTTTGCCTCTGAATATTCAAGTGGCTGGTGCAGTAGGTGCGCAAAGTTTTTTTAAGAAAATTACTGTTGCTGAAACTGAAATTATCGCTATAGATTCGTCTTTGAAACAAATTTGGACAGGTGCTTATTTTACAGAAACCGAGTTTAAAACTACGACCACTAATGCTACTATTAAAGAAATATTGGACATTAGCAAAAAAAATAGAGTGCTTTCTCAATATACTGCATTTTTAGCACTCGAACCTGGCATGAATCAAACTGTTCCTTGTGTAAAATGCAACGATGAGACCAAAATTACTACTGTCGCTACAAATGACGAAATAAGTAAAGATAGTATTTTTATCAAAACATTCCCTAATCCATTTAGAGAAAAAGTAACGCTTGAAGTAGTTGCTAAAAATACCAAAGAAACCAAAGCAAGTATTGTTATTTTTGACCTTACAGGAAAAACATTATACGAAGACCAACAAATATTTGACGGCGAAAAGGCAATTTTCGTTTGGAACGAAGATGTACCAAAAGGGATGTATATTGCCCAAATAAAAGTTGG
>JANMGN010000099.1:0-3490 GCA_031374645.1 Chitinophagales bacterium
TTTATGGCAATATGGAAGGCGATAAAATAACACTACAAACACCTGATAATCAAGGTATTGTATTTAAAACGAATAATGTAATTTTTGATAAAAAAGAAATGACATTAAGCAATAGCGAAGCCATAATTTTTAAAATATAAATCCTAAATCACGATTGGAAAATTCATTCTTTACCCCTTTTTTGACTGTTATTCCTGACGGATTAGTACCTCAAAAATTTACATTGATGCGCAAAAACCAGGCGCATCCTTTGTGTATTTTGGCGGTGGAAGAGCTACAAAAGCACCTGGCTACACAGCAAGATTGGAGCCATAATTTTGGATTTGACACGAACGATATACGCCCTGTTATTGGTAAAATGTTTGGTGTTTTGGTCGTCAAAAACGAAGCAAACGAACTGGGTTATTTGTCGGCTTTTTCGGGAAAAATAGCTGGTGGAAATCACCATAAAAACTTCGTTCCACCTGTTTACGATATGCTCCGTGAAGATGGTTTTTTGAGCAATGGAATGATAGAACTTTCTCGAAAAAACGAACTTATTCAGTCGCTTCAAAAAACAAAAACTACTGAAAATCAACTACTTATAGAAAAATTATTGGTAGAAAGAAAGGAGTTTTCTTTGGCACTACAACGCAGGTTATTCGATAATTATTTCTTTATAAATCAAGCCAAAGAAAGTAAAAGTGTCTATGAAATTTTTGAGGCAGCCAACTATATTTTTCCACCAAGTGGCGCAGGAGAATGTGCTACGCCTAAGCTATTGCAGCACGCTTTTTTGCATGATTTGAAACCCGTTGCGCTCGCCGAATTTTGGTGGGGTCAATCGCCAAAATCTAACAATAGAAAACATGGTCATTTTTATCCTTGCTGCAAAGAAAAATGCCATGCTATTTTAGCGCACACGCTTTCGGGATTGGAGTTTGTGTATGAGTGATTTTTGGTATTTATGCGTATTTTGAAAAAAAAATTTCAAATAATTTGCCAAACAGTAAAAATCGTATAACTTTGTAAAAATAAAATAATGGAAGCAGCAGCATTATCTCTACCCTTAAGTAATATACAATTAGAATTACTTAAACTTTACACTCGAAATATTGCCGAGAAGGATTTGATGGCAAATTTTGAATAAAAAGTTGCTTTTTTCTTAAAAACTATCAAATAGCTGAATTATCAAGGAATTATGAAAATTCAAATTTTAGAAATAACAGGCGTACAAAATCAAAAAAATGTCAAAATCTTTTGAAAAATGGTTCACAGAGGAATTAGAATTGACCTTTGGAATACAAAGGCAGGAGCAACTTACGCCCCTAACAAACTGGCTAAATACAACGCTAAATGTAGATGAAGCTGAACAAAATGCGCTGAATAGCTTGCAAAAAGAGTACATTTCACAACGTGAACTTTGGAATGAACAAGAACTACAATCTCTTTTTATTATCCCTTTAATAAAATTGGTAAAATATGGAGATAAAAACTATCGCTTTTTTTTAGAGCGAAAACTAACAGCAAAAGTCCAAAACGAAACCCTAAATGGCAATGTAGATTTTATGATTGCAGAAGGGCAACAGATTCCAAGAAATCCTTTTTTTTGCATACATGAGTACAAGGCTTCTAAAAAAGCAGATAACGATCCACAAGGTCAATTGTTAGCTGCAATGTTGGCTGCACAAGCTAACAACGAAGATAAAAATACACCTATTTATGGCTGTGTTGTGGTACAAGACCTTTGGAAATTTATAGTTTTAGACCAAGAGAAATTTGCTGTGAGTAGTAATTTTGATGCTTCAAAAGCAGAAATTATAACTATTTTTAAAATGCTTAAACAAATCAAATATTATATAGAAAAGTTTTATCAATAGTAAAGTTCATAATTTAAGTTAAAAAAAACCGCTGCACTCTATGAGTACAGCGGTTTTTCTATCTAAATTATAAAAAATCAATACGTCAAAAACATAAAATTTTCTGTTATAAGTTCTTGATTATCAGTCATTAATACGACTTTGTAAATGCCTGATTGCGGATTTTCTAACTGAATTTGATAAGAGTTTTCTAAATTGTCCGCTTGTATAGTTTGCAGTAAACGACCTTGATTGTCATAAATAAAAAATGTACCACTTTTCGATTTTATGTCTTTCAAACTAATATTGATAAAATCAGAAGTCGGATTTGGATAAAGCAACATTTGACGATTTCCTTTTTCAAAATAGAGCATTTTTTCAGCCGAAATTTTTTCCGTTCCATCTGAAAATACTTGTCGCAAACGATAATAATTTTCTCCACCCAAAGGGCTAATATCTTGGGTATTATAAACAACAGGATAATCTCTTTTTGCTTTTGGTAAAAGTGTTTTATACGGCTGAAAATTAGTATTTGAACCTACCGAACGCTCTATGATATACTCTGCATCATCAAATTCACTATCTGTAATCCATTGTAAATCAGCAGATAAGCCATTTTTTTGTACATCAAAATCAATTGTATAACTTCTTGTTGTAGCACCATTTGAGGTCATATTTACACAAAATACTTTTGTACAATTGTTCGCGTCTTTTACTGTAATTGTATTTTTTCCAAGCGGCAAATTACAAAAAGTATTTGCAGATTGAAAATTTCCATTGCTACGGCTAAAACGATACGGAGGCGTTCCTCCGCTAACATTCAACGCAGCACCTTTTAAGCACGAAATAGGGTTTCCGAGCGAAACCGTAATATCAGAAGGCGAATTGATAGTAGTAGAAGCCGTTTTTTTACAATATTTAGCGTCCATCACAGTAACAGAATATGCTCCCGAAGGCAAACTCAAAACTTGGTTTGTCGTACTGCCATTACTCCACAGATAGCTAAAAGGCTGCGAACCGCCTGTCACATTTACCTTCACGCTACCGTCGGCTGAACCATTACATTTAGTATCTTTTTTGCTCACATTAGCCAATATTTCTTTTGCATCTTTCAATGTAATTTCTTTGTTTATAACACATTTATTAGCGTCTTCGACAGTCAAATTATATGCTCCAGCTGCTAAACTTGTCAAGTTAGCAGTTGTTTTTCCATTACTCCAAGTGTAAGAATAAGGCGCAATTCCACCACTTGTAGCAGTAGAAACACTTGCATTATTTTGACCAAAACAAGTAACATCTTGTTTTACTAATTGTAAATTTATCTTACTTGGCTGACTAACATTTGCATTTATTATTTTACTACAACCAATAGCATCTGTTACAGTCGCAGTGTAATTTCCTTGCGATAAATTATTGATAACCAATGAATTAGAATTATTACTCCAAGTTATATTGTAGGGAGAAGTTCCACCTGTCGGACTGATTGTTATTGAGCCATCATTACCTCCATTACATTTTATAGAAGTAACATTTTTAGTCAAAAGCAGCGCATTTGCAGGTTGTGTAATAGTCGTATTTTTCACTACTTTACAGCTTTTTGCGTCAGTAACTGTTACATCATATTTACCTGCCGAGAGCGAGGTAATATTAGC
>JANMGN010000111.1:0-3745 GCA_031374645.1 Chitinophagales bacterium
GCCGTTCCAATATTGAAATTGGAACGGCTTTTTTTATTTATCGCACTATAAAAGTATGTGAAATAGTACTATAAGAAAATATTCCTATATTTTTGCTATCACTTAATGGTTTTCTTTCGTAATTGCCTCTGCCAATATAAAAATTAATATGAGCTCCTTTTGGGAAGTTAGCTAAATCGCTTTCTCCGAAAGTATAACTACCAGTATCATTTGTGTGTATAAATTGATAGTCATAAGGTCTATTAATAAATCCAGCACGTATATTATCTGCATCTTTCGGATCAAATTCTAATACAATTCCAATTCCAAAATTATTTCTCTCATCTAAATTCCAAGAAATTACTCTGTTAGTTTCAATGAATTCATCAGATGAAGGATTAACATTTAATTTTAAATGCTTAGGACTATAGAAAGAGACATCAAGGTTTGATAAGTTACTACCACCTCTTACACTTACATTAGTACCATATAAATTACTCATACCCAACATACTACTCTTAATTGGATATTCTTTCAGACTATTGTCAAATGGAATTTCTAAATTATTTACTTCAATTTTTTCTGGATTTAACAATAGGCTTTCTGAAAAAATTTGGGCACCAATTTGTACACCATAATCTTTATCAATATCAAATTGACTACTCCCTGTATCTGAACTATTTATTGAAATAAAGCCATCAACAGGCTTGTCTACTATATTCAATAAGCCAATTACTTGTGGTAAACTACTTCTAATTTGAGCAATATTTTGGTTTGTTTTTGAATTTTGAATACTTTCTTTTGAACAGGACGCAAGTAAAACGAAACATGCAAAACAGCATTTTAATATATATTTCATAATAAAAAATTTGTGAAAAACTGTCATATTTTAAATAGAATATTAGAATTTTTCTGTTTTAATTAATATTGTTATTAAAAATCTTATTAATGAGATTCTTTGATAGTATTTAGATAATTAAGATATTAGGAAAGTAGTGTCGAATGTTTATTACATCGAAAATTACTTTGTTGTTAATTACAATATCCTTGTATATTACAATTGCTTTTTTCGTGTTCTAAAACAACGGTAACATTATTGACTGCCTTAGTTGCATCAAGTACAACAGGTTTAGACATTCCTTTATAAAACACTCTCTCCTTTTTGAATAGAGTGGTGCAAGCATCATCTAATTCATCTCCACAAGGCTCGTAATAATGAACATTAAAGATATATTGGAATGGTGCGCCATCTTTGTCACCTGACATTGGAACGAGGATGGGAATTGTCGGATTGCAGTTACCGACAATGGCGGAAGGATTATCTAAATTTAATGCGATAATAAACTTGTCAAAATCTCCACTCATTGGTGTAAAGTCAGCTTGCTCTGCAACAAATAATTTATTGAACTCTGGAGTTAATGCATAACTGTCACAAGCTAAAAATTCAACATAAAGAACATATTTATTTGCTCTATAATTTTCAAAAACACCCTGACCCTTTTTTGCATTAAATGCGGTTGTACAATAATTTTCTCCATTAAATTTACAAATATTACCTGATGCAACATGAGGAATAGGCTTGTTTGACTTTCTTCCCAGATAAGTTTTAGGTAACTGTATTGTAAAAGCAACTGAGCTAATGGCAGACGTTCCACAAACATCTCCTTTACAAGATTTACAGCTTGCTACCATTATTGAGATTGATAGGAAACCAACAATCTTAAAAAAATTTAAAATTTTCATAATAGAAGTAAAAGATGTATAAGACAATATCGAACTTTATTTTCGTAAAATTAATGATTTCTTTTTTTTTTACAAAAATATAGTATAATATTGTCCCATATTTAAGTTAATTAATCGGGCTTTTACTACTTTCTTGACGGCAAATCTTTTGGTAGTATTAGCCCATTTTTTCAAAAAGATACCTTGTCTTACTCCAATACAAAAGGAACAAGTCAGGTTTTTATGATAAAATCTGTTCGAGAATACTTCATTTATCATAAGTATAGCGAATTTGTGCTTCTCGTTGCAGCAAATATTACTATCTCAAAAAAATTAATGCTTTATGAACTACAAAAGTAATTCAATCGGTTAGGCACATTATGGAGGCCTCGAATGGTCGAATGGTCGAATGGTCGAAAAAATAGGAATGTTTGTGTTTTCATGTCAAACAAATTTTAATTTTTGGTTATTTAAAGTGACGCAAATATACGAAAATAAATTAATACTGTCAAGTATTTTTCTAAAAAAATTAAAATATTTAACACTTTTATTTTGAAAAACAAATCATGTACGTACATCTATTTTGCTTTAAGATTTTTTTTAAAATTTTAATTTTACATCTACAAAACCTTATACTCCCTTTCCAGCACTTCTATTTTACTTTTATACATTTTATATACTTCCTCAAAAATATTTTTTTGCTGTTTTTCGGATTGACTGACGACCGCTGCAAGAAAAATCGGATTTTGAGCCAGATTTTCATCGTCTGTCAGACCATCATTGTAGCCCGAAAACATACTTTGTTTTACCGTTTCTATTACTGCAAATTTAAAATCAGGTGTTTCTGAAAAAATAGCCGCTACCCTACTCGCCTGCGCTCGGTACATTTCATTTTTTAACACACGCAACTGTTCTTCTACCCTTCTGCGGCGAGCCGTTTTTTCTTAGGCACTAGTTTTTTTCTTTTCTTTTGCAAGGTGCTGATTTGTTACTTGCGCCATCCAATCGTCACTTTTCAGTAGTTTTTGCAAATATGCACCTGGATTTTCAAGTTTATTCGCAGGATTACGCATTTGCTCTCGAAGGTATTTTACCGCTATTTTTACTTTTTGTTCGCCATAAATATTCAGCCATTCATTCAGTTTTGCTTCCGAAACGTAGTCTTCTATCAAAGGATAAACGTCATCAAAACCATTTACTATAACATTTTTAGGGGCTTCTTTGAGCGTTTCTTTTACTACTTTTTCTTTATTACTCTTATTAAGTATAACAAATTTAGGGTTAGCTTGAATGTAAAAAAGGAGATCTTCTACGGCACGTCCAATTTTTATTTCCTCAAACGTGAACATAATATCCGTATTTTCGCTCAAATCCTTTTGTGCCTTCTTTATAACACGTTGTTTAAAATTTGCATACATAGGGTATTCATTTTGAACGCCTAATATATCTTTTAATTCATCAACTTTAAATTTTCGCTTTCCGATTTTCTCATATTGTTTCAAAAGTTCGTAAATACGGATAGAATAAACGCTGGGTAATTTCAAAATATTACGCACGTCGTACATCGTAAATTTGCTTTTCAACTGCAATAAATACGGCTTCATCCGAGGATGAAACGAAATACCGATATAGAGATGTTCGTTAGAAATGCCTTTATCTTCCAAAATCGCCGAATCGAGCGAAGAAATCACAGGTGTTTCAAACATTCTTTTTTGTCCATCTACTTCGTACGGGATGTAAAAAGACTTTTTCATCAGCTTTTTTGCACCTGTTCTGATGAGTTCGTAGGCTTCTTTGTTTTTATCCAAGCCAAATTCGCTTACCAAATCTCGCAAATAGACTTTGTATTCTTTAAAATCTTCATCGTCCCGATGAATCATTGTGAGCATTTTGGTAAAAATACGAGTTTCCCAAATATCAAATTTGTATTTGGCTTCTACCAGTTCGTTGGATTTTCTGATGAATTTTACGACTTCTTGACTCATTGGAATACTTTAACTTACTGAAAATGAATGAATTATACAAAAAATTATGGATTGCTAAT
>JANMGN010000120.1:0-6241 GCA_031374645.1 Chitinophagales bacterium
AGTCCAAATCCAGCTTATAAAATCATAAATATCAAAATAGAAAATGAAGAAAGGCGAGTAAAAAAACTTGAAATAATAGATCCTACGGGTAGTATAATAAGCACAAATATAAATTCCTTTTTAGAAAATAAAAACGATTCTTATATAGATATTGGTTTATTTTCAAGCGGTTTGTATTTCGTGAAAATAAGTTTTGATAACGGTAGTATTGGTTTTAAACGGTTTTTAAAGTTATAAAAAAAGCCTCTTTCCAAACGGGAAGAGGCTTTGTCATTCCTTACAATTCCAATTTCAAAAACCTTCCTGTATGACTTGCTTTTACTTTCGCAACTTCTTCGGGCGTACCAAAACAAACAACTTGTCCGCCACGATGTCCGCCTTCGGGTCCCATATCTATCACATAATCGGCTACTTTTATCACATCCATATTATGCTCTATGATGACGATAGAATTTCCTTTATCCACAAGACGTTGTATAACCTCCAAAAGCACTTTTATATCTTGAAAATGAAGACCTGTCGTAGGTTCATCAAGGATATACATGGTTTTTCCAGTATCTTTTTTAGAAAGTTCTTCTGCCAGTTTAACACGCTGTGCCTCGCCTCCCGAAAGTGTCGTTGCCTGCTGACCAAGTGTAATATAACCTAAGCCAACCTCATTTAGCGTTTTTATTTTACGAAAAATATTCGGAATTGGTTTGAAAAATTCTACCGCATCAGCAACACTCATATTGAGTACGTCGCTGATTGATTTTCCTTTATAAAGCACTTCGAGCGTTTCACGATTAAAACGCTCTCCGTTGCAACGCTCGCAATCTACTTCTACATCGGGTAAAAAATTCATTTCAATCACTCGTTTTCCTGCACCTTCACAAACCTCACAACGCCCGCCTTTTACGTTAAAAGAAAAGCGTCCAGGTTTATAACCACGTATTTTTGCTTCGGGCAACTCTGAATATATTTTTCTAATATCATTAAAAACACCAATGTAAGTAGCAGGATTGGAGCGAGGCGTTCGTCCGATAGGCGATTGATCAATATCTATCACTTTATCAACGTGTTCCAAGCCAATAATTTCCTTGTAAGACATTGGTTTTTTGATACTATTGTAAAAGTGTTGTCGCAAAATCGGATAAAGCGTTTCGTTTATCATCGTAGATTTTCCACTTCCACTTACGCCTGTGATACAAGTCAAAGTTCCCAAAGGAATTTTGATACCTACATTTTTCAAGTTGTTTCCGGTAACGCCACTCAGTTCGAGCCAATTTCCATTTCCTTTCCGACGCTCTTTTGGAACATCAATTTTTCTAATATTTTTTAAATATTCTGACGTAACGCTGTTATTATTGATAAAATCTTTTGGTACACCTTCTCCAACAATGTAGCCACCATTTTTACCTGCGCCAGGACCCATATCTATCAAATAATCAGAAGCCAACATAATATCTTTATCATGTTCAACGACCAAAACAGTATTTCCAATAGCAGCCAATTCTTGTAAAGCTTGTATCAATTTCTGATTGTCCCGTTGATGCAATCCAATGCTCGGCTCATCTAAAATATAAGTGATACCTGTAAGTTGCGAACCAATTTGAGTAGCCAAACGAATACGCTGCGATTCGCCACCAGAAAGCGTTCTTGATACACGATTGAGGCTCAAATAATCTAAACCAACGTGCAACAAAAAACCAATTCGCATCCTTATTTCTTTGATAACATCTCTGCCTATAAGTAACTGACGTTCAGTAAGTTGTGGCTCTAAAATAGCAAACCAAGCAGACAGACTTTCGATGTCCATCATCGCCAATTCCGATATGTTTTTTTCATTTATTTTAAAAAAACGTGCTTCTTGTTTCAAGCGTGTACCATTACATTCTTGGCAGTTTGTTACGCTCATGAAATCAGAAGCCCATTCTCTGATACGCTCCGAAGTTGTTTCATTGTACCAACGTTTCAAGGCATTCAGCAGCCCTTCTTTGGCAATATCAAAACTCGAATCCAAGCTATTCCAAGGCATTTTTACGATACTTTCACTACCACCATTGAGTAAAATATTTAGAGCCTCTTCGGGAATATCTTTAATAGGTGTATCAAAAGTAAATTTATATTTTTTTGCAAACGCTTTGAGCTGAGTGAAAATGAAATTTTCACGTACTTCGCCATACGGCAAAATACCCACTTCGTTTATAGTCTTAGTATTATCTGGAATAATTCGCAAAATATCAGCTTCTGGAATTTCACCCAAACCTTTACAATGTGGACAAGAACCATAAGGAGAATTGAAAGAAAAAGTATTGGGCGAAGGCTCTTCATAAGATATACCACTCTCAGGACACATCAATAATTTGGAATACTGATTAACTTCGTTAGTATCATTATTGAGTATCATTATCACGCCATTTCCTGTGCGCAAGGCTTGCGCCAAAGACTGTACAATTCGCTCTCGACGCTCTTCACTAACCGTAAAACGGTCTATCATAACCTCAATATCATGCGTCTTGAATCTATCCACTTGCATACTTGGAGCAATATCTATAAGCACGCCATCTACACGAACTTTATTAAAACCTTGCTTGCGGGTTTGCTCAAAAAGCTCCCGATAATGCCCTTTTCTTCCCTTTATCAAAGGAGAAAGTAGCGTTATTTTTTTCTCAGCATAATTCTGAAAAATTTGCTCAATGATTTGGTCTTCGGTATATTTGACCATTTTCTTACCCGTAACATAAGAATAAGCATCGCCCGCACGAGCAAAAAGCAAACGCATAAAATCGTAAATCTCCGTGATTGTTCCTACCGTAGAACGTGGATTTTTATTAGTCGTTTTTTGCTCTATCGAAATTACTGGACTCAAACCTGTGATTTCCTCTACATCAGGGCGCTCCATTTCGCCTATAAACTGCCTTGCATAAGCAGAAAAAGTTTCCATATAACGTCGCTGCCCTTCGGCATAAATCGTATCAAACGCCAAAGAAGACTTTCCACTTCCACTCAAACCCGTAATAACAACCAATTTATTACGAGGAATTTTGATGTCCACATTTTTTAGGTTATGTACTTTCGAGCCTATTACCTCTATAAACTCTTGTTCTTCTATATGTTTCACTGTTTTAAATTTAATTTTATTTCAAATACTCAACATTCACGCAAAGATAAAAATAATTTTTCGCTGTACAACTAAATATTTTGGCGCACATATTACATGTATAAATGTTTTTTGAGTAAAAAAGTTGTTTAAATTTTTATTTCGGAAAATAAAACATACATAAGTTACGTATTATACGATAGCTATTTTTCATTTATCAAAACAATGCGACACCTAACTTACATTTTCCTCTGCTTCACTTTTTTTATTTACGGACAAAATAAAGAACAAGAGCAACCTAATATCGTTCCCAATCCGAGTTTTGAGCTTTTTGCAACGACACCAATAGGTTGGTATTACAAAGGAGAGCATTTTACTTCCGCTATGAAATATTGGTCTTCGCCAACAGCCACCTCGCCCGACGCTTATGGCCCGAAAGTCCGTGTTCCCGAAACTTGGGCAGAAAAAGGTTTTGGAAAACAACGAGCGCACTCGGGCAACGCTATGATTGGTCTGACCCTTTACGGATGTATCAATGGAAAACCGCATTGCCGAGAATATGTTCAGATACAATTAGCCGAACCAACTGTCCCTAATCAAGACTATGTAGTAGAATTTTGGTACAATCACTTGCAACGTTCACTACAAATTAATAACTTAGGTGTTTGTTTTGTGAAAAAAAAATACAATTCTCGCACAGAAGAAACTATAAATTTAGCTCCACAAGTACAAGCTGAAAATATTCTGACCGCTACAAATGGCAACTGGCAGAAATTTTCTATACCATTCAAAGCAAACGAAGAATTCGAATACCTAATTATAGGCAATTTTTTAAGTGATGAAACAACCCTTTTTAAATCAAATAAAAAAACAGATGATTTGAACTTTGCTTACTATTATATAGATGATGTTTTGGTAAAAAAAATACCACCTATTTTGCCCATTCCTGTCAAAGAAGATGATTTAACTAAAATAAAAATCGAAAAAGGAAAAATTATTCAATTAAAAAATATTTACTTCCAATCAGATAACTTTGAATTACAACCACGTTCTTTCGTAGAACTACAAAAACTACTTTTCATTATGCGTGAAAATTTGAGTATGTCTATCGAAGTCAGAGGGCATACAGATAGCGAAGGCTCGCACGAATACAACGAAAAACTATCACAAGACCGTGCTCAATCCGTTGCTAATTTTCTTATATACAATGGTATAGATAAAAAGAGAGTACGAAGCAAAGGCTATGGAGAAACCCAGCCGCTGACGGATAATATGGACGACGAAGGAAAACAAACCAATAGAAGAGTAGAATTTGTAATTTTGACTAAATAAAATGAACTACAAACAGGAATATAAAACTACTTAGTAACGTGTGAATAATAAGTTGTGGATTTATGGTTAGTATATTAGAAGATAGACGAGCTAAATTAGAAGTTCAATGCAGCGCATTGGGCTGAAAATTTAGTGAAGTATAACTTTTAATAGACAAGTAGAAAACACAAGTTATTATTCACACGTTACTTAATATTTAAAAAAGTCTATCTTTCATCAAATCTTTCAGCGTTAAAATTTTCTTCTTTTTTAATTGATTGATTAATTTTAAAAATAAAATGCCAGTTATATAAGCATCGCCAAGTGCACGATGACGGTCAGCCGTTTCTATATTATGTTTTTTTGCTAATGCGTCAAGACTTAAATCCAATGGAACTCGAGAATAATAGTTGGCTTCAAAAAAAGTAACACGTTCTTCCAATGTACCAGTGTCAATAGCATAATTATGTAACTTTATTCCATAATTTTTTTCTAAATGAAAATTAACCATCGCAATATCGAAATTAACATGATGCCCAACCAATACACTATCTCCACAAAAGTTTAGAAAATGCTCAACAGCCTCTCGTTCTGAAATTTTGACCTTCTTTCCCTTTTTCAAAATACCATGTATACCAACCGCCTCATCTCCAACAATATCATTTTGCTGAATAAAAAGCTCGAAACTATCTCCAACCGATATACGATTATTCTCCACCACTAACGCACCAATAGACAACAGTTTATCTTTCCTAAATTCAATACCAGTGGTTTCTGTATCAAAAACTACAAAACGGGTATCGTCAATCAGCTGATTAATGTCTATCTGAGTATTATTTACCTTTTCAATGTAGATTTTTATAAAACCTTCTGTGTCAGCAGGAATTTCTATCTTCTTGTTGATATAAAATAGTTTCTTTAGTTCTTGGATCGCACTTTCTAATAAATAAGCCATACATCTGTTTATCTAAATATTTTGAGAAATAATAAGTTGTGGAATTTAGGTTATTATTTTACAAAACTTAGCCAAGCATGAAATTAAAACGAAGTTTTAATAAAATTAGTGGAACTCGACTTAACTTTTCGAAATCATGATTATTTTAGCCCAACTACTTACATTATTTTTATTGAAAGAATGTCGGTTATTTTAGTCCAACCACCCGTACCAAAATCATAAAACCATACAACTATCAATATAAACATCAATTGTTGAAAAGAAGATACCTTTTCTAAGTAAGTCGATTATACTATGGCAAAAATATAACCTTTTATGCAAAGTATAAAGAAAATAAACAAACATTATCACAATTTCGTAAGATAGCTGTTCAAACCAAATAGTACAAGAAGCATTATTAAGAAACGAAAATGAAACTAATACTAAATCAAACCCATAAATATACCTCATAAAGTATTTGGATTATACCAAAGTAAGAACTTATGATACTAAAATCATAACTTATCCGTGCTTACTGTATTGCTATTGCTTACTAATTATCAAGTAAGGAAGTCTTCATAAATATAAGAAGTAAGAAATACTATACATATTATAAGTGTTTTGGTAAATACTAAAAACTATTGGGTAGTTCAGCGTACATAATTATTAGCATCTGCAGGAAAATATAACCTTTTAGACAAAATTTGTTGAAAATAAAAAATCCTTATATTTTATAAATTCCTTACATATAGTAATGGAAAATTATCTAAAAAAAAATAAAATATTGATTTTACCGAATTAACTACATATATGCAAAATGAAACTATTTAGAGTTGAATTTTTTTTTACAAAAATTTGGTAATTTAAATAAAGATGTACTATCTTTGCACTCCGAAAATGAGTAAAGTAGCTAC
>JANMGN010000167.1:0-2108 GCA_031374645.1 Chitinophagales bacterium
TGACCCAAATTTTACATCACCATGAGCTGCATCATTTAAAAGATGAAGTTTTACTTTGTCTCCTCCTAAAATACGCTCTATTTCTTGTGCAAAATGTATGGATTGTTCGACAGGCACTAATTTATCAGCCGTACCATGTTGAATTAAAAAAAAACAGTCATCAATGGAAATATATTTTTCGGGATTGGCTTTCTGTACTTTTTGTATAATTTCCGTTATTTTTCGCCCAAGCAGTTCACTTTCAGGCGATTTTGCATCATTGTGATTTGGTTTTCCTTTGCCACTTTTTATAAACTGATTGTCCATTTCTAAAAAATCAATCGGACCAAACCAATCTATAACGGCTTGTACACGGTTATTTTCTTGAATATTTCCTAATGTAGGGTCATCGAGTGAAGGCGCATCACTAGATACGCCTGCCAATGCAGACAAATATCCACCAGCAGAACCACCCCAAAGCACAATCTTATTTTTATCAAAATGGTATTTTTCAGCATTAGCTTTTACCCATCTAATTGCTGCTTTTATGTCTTGAATTTGGGCAGGAAATTGAGCTTCTTTGCTCAATCTGTAATTGATAGAAACTACGGCGTAACCTTTTTTTAGACCTTCGAGCATCGGATTTACTTGTTCATCCGCCTTATCGCCAAACTTAAATGCACCGCCATGAATACTGATTATAACAGGCGATTTTTTGCTGGTATCAGTAGCTAAATAAACATCTAATTTTTGAGCAGACGATACTTTTGCGTAAGAAATATTTTCTATTTTTTTGTTGGGAATAGAGGTATGGATATTGTTTTTACAGTTTTGAAAAAGTAAACAAATAATAAAAAGCAAGTTGATATATCTCATTTTATGCAGAGTGTTTTGGCGTAAAAAACTTCACAAAGTTAGCAATCAAAATCGGTTCATACATTGTATAAAGTTGCCAAAAAATGGTACTATTTTCCTTTATTTTGCCTAAACGTATTGGGTGTCACGCTTGTATTTTTTTTAAAAAAGCGATTAAAATAAGAATAGTCTTCTATGCCCAGTGTTTCAGAAATTTGGGCAGAAGAAAGTTCTGTATATAACAACAATCGCTTGGCTTCTATTATTTTTCGGCTCATAATAATATCATTAATAGATTGATTAACAACACTTTGTGTAATTCTATTTATCTGTTTTACAGTTAAAAAAAGCTTTGAAGCATAGTCTGACGCATTGGCATTATTGGTATAATCTTGCTCTACTAAGTCTATTATTTTTTTGAAAACGATTAGGTCTTGGTTTGAAAATTCAGTTTGAAAACGCTCTTTGTAGGCTTTTTGTATTTCATTTAAAATTAAAAATAAATAGCATTGCAGTGCTTCAATTTTATGCTTTTCATAAAGGTATTCTTGGTATAATTGCTCAAATAAAAAATGGATATTGTAAAAATTATCTGTTTCTAAAAATGGATTTTTGTAGGCATTATTAAGATATAGGAGTTCATGTAAAAAAGGAGAGGAACTTTGTCGGGATTGAAAAAAATCTTCTGTAAACATCAACCTAAACCCTTTTACATCTCCTACGTTTTCGTGCCAATTGTGCAGTTGCCCTTGTGCAATAAAAAATAGTTGTTGTGCTTTTATTTGGTACGATTTGTCATCGACATCTTGTCTGAGAAGACCTTTTTCTACGATAAAAACTTCGAAAAAACGATGTTTGTGCGGACTTTCAATATGCGACGGAAGAGGAGGTATTTCCTCTAAGCGATTGATATGAAAATACTGTGTAGAAATTTTATTTTCCAAAAAATCAGATATAGCGTAACTTTTAAGCATAACTTAGGTTTTCTATATAACACGTTTTTTTAGTAAAAAATGTTGCCTTGTTGTTTTTATTTTACAACTATTTTTACTTTGGTAGTTTATTTTAGCAGAACCTAATATCAGCCAACCTATCATTAAGTGCTTGAGCTAAAACAACCAATATTACAAATAAATATATTATTAAAAAAATATGTTTTTAATAATATATTTATTTGTAATTTCAAGTACAATTGGACTTCTACTAAAAAAAACGCCATCGAAGTTTAACTCTTCGATGGCGTTTTCTCACTTATTCAAAATAATACTTTTAAT
>JANMGN010000178.1:0-5065 GCA_031374645.1 Chitinophagales bacterium
TATTGGACGTTTTGAGGAAGCATCTCAAAAAATCAACGAAGCATTAACGTTGATTGGCGACAACGAAGAATATACAGAATCTAAAATATTGGCACTGAGCAAATTAGGAGATATTCACAGACAACAAAACAATTACGGTAAAGCAACTTATTATTATAATCTATGTTTGGCTCAAAAAGAAAACATCAGCGAATCTAATCTTTGCTCCATTTATAGCAATTTTGGTGTTATTTACTTGAATAAAAAAGACTTCCCACTGGCTTTGTCTTATTTTGAAAAAAGCCTTGCTATTGCCAATCAGTATCATTTGGTTTCGGCAATCCAAAAAAATCATATTGGGATATACGAAGTTTTTTCAGCACAGAAAAATACAAAAATGGCTTTTTTACACTTAGAAAAAGCTAATTTTTTAAGAGATTCGCTTCATAGTGATGAAAAAAATAAGCATCTTGCGGAGTTGCAAATGCAGTATGATTTCAATAAAAGTGAAAAACAAGTAGAGGATTTAAAACTTAGAGAAAATACATTCAAAATTTTAGCTGCTTGCTTTTGTTTTATTTTTATTTTAGGTCTTTTAGGTTATGCCGTTTGGGCAAAAGGAAAAAACAATAAATTCCTGTTGCAAAAAAGCGAAGAAATCAACTTGCAAAATAAAAAATTAGCAGAATCTAACGAAGTTTTGCAGCAATTTGCTTACGCATCTGCGCACGATTTGAAAGAACCTTTGCGAAATATCGGAAACTTTGTGACTTTGATACAACGTCGTTTTGGACAAAATTTGCCCGAGGAAGCATTAGAATACATGAATTATGTGACCAAGGGTACTAAGAAAATGAATGCCCTATTGGAAGATTTACTCGCCTACTCTGCCCTAATTGCCAACAACGATTCTATACAAGAAACAGCTAATTTGGGTACTATTATAGAAGATGTAAAATTTAATTTACAAGCAAATATCAACGAAAAACAAGCAAATATTAATTATTTGGGCAAAAATATCGAAATTCCTATTAGTAAATTGCACAGCACACAGCTTTTTCAAAATCTGCTCAGCAATGCCATGAAGTTTGTAGAGAATAAAAAACCGATGATTGAAATTGTTTATAAAAACAACTCAGATTCCATAATTATCGAAATAAAAGACAACGGAATAGGTATTGAAAAAGAATACGGCGACAAAATCTTCAACCTTTTTCAAAGGCTTCATAAAAACGATGCTCGCTACGAAGGTACAGGTGTAGGTTTGGCTATTTGTAAAAATATTGTAGAAAAATACAACGGAAAAATCTGGTTTGAATCTGAAAAAGACAAAGGAACTACATTTTTCATTGCGCTTCCAAACATAAAGGGGCTATAAAAAATCCTTTGAGTGAAAACTCAAAGGATTTTTTGTATAAACCCCAAAATCTAAAAAATAAAATTTATCTTTGTCTAAACAAATATTAAAAAAAGTTTTCACATGAAAGCATTGGTTCTAAATAATACTAATCAAGCACTTGATTATCAAGAAATTACGCTAAAACATACAGAAAAAAATGTTGTAGTAAATTTGAAAGCAGCAGCCTTAAATCATCGTGATGTTTGGATTCAAAAAGGACAATACGCTGGTATAAAATTCCCTACGGTACTTGGTTCTGATGGTGCAGGTGTGTGTAATGGACGTGATGTAATGATAAATCCTAGTATAAATTGGATAAAAAACAGCAATGTTCAGCCCGAAAATTTTAAAATATTGGGGTTACCTGACGATGGTACTTTTGCCGAAATGGTCAGTGTTCCGAGTGAGCTTTTGGTAGAAAAACCAACTTTTTTATCGTGGCACGAGGCAGCAGCTTTGCCTTTGGCTGGTTTGACGGCTTACCGTGCACTTTTAACAAAATGCCAAGTAAAAAAAGGCGAAAAAGTCTTGATTTCTGGTGTTGGCGGCGGCGTAGCTTTGTTTGCAATGCAATTCGCCTTAGCAATTGGCGCAGAAGTTTATGTGACCTCTGGCGATGACGCAAAAATTGAAAAAGCAATTTCGCTCGGTGCAAAAGGCGGCGAAAATTACAATGACGATGCTTTTGCTAAAAAATTACAAGTCCAAACAGGAGGTTTTGATGTCGTAATAGATAGTGCAGCTGGCGAAGGATTTGCACAGTTTGCTCGTTTGGCAAATCCTGGTGGACGTATCGCTTTTTTTGGCGGCACACGTGGCAATATTCAAAATCTTAATCCGCAGTTGATATTTTGGAAACAACTTTCTATTTTTGGAACTACGATGGGTTCTGCCGAAGAATTTGAAGTGATGGTTAATTTGGTAGAAAAACACAAAATCAAACCTATAATAGATAGCGTTTTTGAACTAAAAAATGGCAATGCTGCCTTAGAAAAAATGGAAAATGGAACACAATTTGGAAAAATTGTACTCGAAATGTAATCAAAAAATTAGAGATTTTATGCGCCTAAATTTCACTAAATCAGAACCCATTATTTTTTATACTGTTTTGATTTTAAATATGTTGCCAGTTTTACTGTTTCGTTTTTTTCCAACTATGGACGGAGCAGCGCATTTATACAACTCCAACATTATCAGCGAGTTAGCTTTTAATAATAGCTCAAAAATGGCTTATTATTTTGTATTTAACGATACGATTGTCCCAAACTGGTTAGGGCATTTTGTTTTAGCAATTCTCAATTTATTTTTATCTGGCTCTTGGGCAGAAAAGATATTTTTACTCTCTTATCTGTTCCTTCTACCCTACTCTTTCCGAAAATTAACTTCACAGTACAGCAATGTTTATTTGAGTTATCTCATCTTTCCTTTTTGCTACACTTCCCTATTTTATTTAGGATTTTATAACCTCAGTATTTCATTTATTTTGCTTTTTGCGAGTATTTTTTATTGGAAAAAAAACGAAGTGCAATGGACTTATAAAAATCTCTTCTTTCTTTTTCTATTGATTTCATTGACTTATTTTGCTCATATTTTCATTTACGCTATCTTATTATTTACACTCTTTCTGATGCTTTCACAAGACGTATTGAGGTCTTTTTTAAGTAAAAAATATACTTTTCAAGCGATTTTAAGTATTTATTGGAAAAAATATCTTGCCTTATTTTTTGCTGCTTTACCTACTCTAATCTTGTTTTTTTTATTTGTAAAAAACGTACATTTTGAAAGCGAAGAAAAAAGAATAGCAAACGGCGAACTCATACGCTGGATAAAAGATGTACGACCATTAATAGCACTTATGGGCGAAGAAGTTCGTTTTACAGAAATATATTACCACTTACTAATTGCACTTTCAAGTATTGTGTTATTCCTTGATATTCAACAAATTAGCAGTAAAAACGAGAAAAAAAGCTATAAAAATCATTTTTTAGAAAAAATAAGTCTGCCCAAAAACGTATTTTTAATTGTAGGAGTTTTGGTTTTAATCTTATACTTCGTTGTACCAGATTCGGCGAGTGCAGGCATGATGTCTGAGCGTTTGTGCTTGTTATTTTTCATTTTTATGGTCTTGTGGCTAAGTATTCAGGCTTTCCCTTTGTGGTTGTCAAAGTTTTCGATATTGGTCGTTTTAATTGTAAATTTTGGACTTTTAGCAAGATATATCAAAGCAACAAAAGCCTATAATACTGAAGCGACGAGTATATACGAAGCAGCAAACTACATAGAACCATACAGCGTCGTGTTGCCATTAAATAACTCTGAAAATTGGCTCGACGGACATTTTTCAAATTATATAGGTACTGATAAACCGCTTGTAATCCTTGAAAATTACGAAGCTAATACGGCTTGGTTTCCTATCAAATGGAATGAAAAAAAATTACCCAATTTCAATCTAAATGGTTCTAACTTTCCATTACCGACTTTCGTTTGGCAAAAAACAGAAAACAAAACGACTTCGCAAACCATTGATTATGTGCTGATTAGGGGAAACACACACAAGATAACTACTGTACAAATCGAAGAACTAAGCCACTTTTATGATGAAATATTCCAATCGACAAACGGTTTTGTAAGACTTTTTAGAAGAAAAATAATACCAAACTTGATTTCAAATTAAATGTTAAAAAAGTGTGAAAATACGATGTTTTAGAAATTTTATTTTTCAAATATTGTTTATACAATTAGCAATATACAAAATGTAGTATTGTATTCTTTCAAATATTAAATTAATAAAATTTTTATGAAAAAAATTATGTTATTTTGCCTTAGTATAATCGCTTTTTCAGCAATTACTAACGCTCAAACAAGAGGTGCTAAAACTGGAAAAATCGAACAAGTACAAACAAGAGCTACCAATACTACTGTTCCTGTTCCCGCAACTCCGACCGCTGGCAAACCAGCAAAAGAAAGCAAAGAAGACATAGAAGCAGCTGACCAAAAAGATAGAGATAACGCCAAAGACGAAGCAGAAAACGGAAACGAGCAAAAAGATAAAATAAAAACAATGCTTGGTTTGACGGACGAACAAAATGCTCAGTTTAAAGCAATTACACAAGAACTTCGTCAAGCAATAAAAGCAATAAAAAAAGATGCAAGTATCCCGAAAGCAGATAGAGTTTCAAAAATTAAGGCCTTGAATGAAGGTCGTGACGCTAAACTAAAAGGCATTTTTACGGCAGAGCAATTCACAAAATGGTTGCAATTGGCTAAAAATATGGGCAGCAATGGTATGGGAAAAGGTCGTCATAAATCTGGCAACTAATCCTTTTAATTGTATAGACATAAAAAATCTCTAATCCTTACGAACGTAAAGATTAGAGGTTTTTTTATCCAGTATCAAACAGAAGCCCTAAAAGGGCGCAATATAACAGCGTCAAGCCCTACGAAAGGCAATATGTTGCCCTACGGCCTCAATTTATGCCATAAAAAAAACGGTTGATAAAGATTACCAACCGTTTTTTTATTAAAATATACCCAATATTATTTACCCTTTGGAGATAAACTATTTGGAGCAGCTGTCGGAATAGGTGCAGCTTCAGCAGGTGGCGTATTTACTTCGCCTTTGATACTCAAAACACGTGTCGGATTAGCCTCATTTGTTGTCAAAGTAACTGACTTAGAAAATGGTCC
>JANMGN010000187.1:0-1840 GCA_031374645.1 Chitinophagales bacterium
GTTTCGTCATCACTTTTTTCTATAAATCCAGTTTTTCCAATCGTTGCCCCTGTCATTGCAATTACAATATCTTTATCTTGAAGCGTAAAACGTTCATATTTATTTACGAACTCTGACGGAAGGCAGTTCATGTTTTCATAGTCAATTGTTCCATTTTTCAATATATCACCTATGCGAAGAAGTTTTATACCTTCTTCTTCGTAATCTCCACTTGCGAAAGCATAACCTGATAATATTGTGCAACAGTCACTTATTTTTCCATTAAACTTTTTTAAAGTAGGCTCAATTTCATAGAGTGTTTTATGAAAGAAAAAATTGGTAAAAAAATAAGGCGACTTACTTACATTGCTTAATTTAGATTTTTGAATAATTACGCCCATGATACCTCCTTTCTGATTATATCCAACAATTTAATTTCAGTATTTTTACGCAAAATGGCATCATCACTTGCCCAACGTTCCAAAAGTCCGCCACTTTGAAAATACTTTAATAGTTCAGTATCTAATCTATCGTAGTATTGCGCTAATATTGTCCATTTTCCTTTTACTTGCACATAGTATTTCAAAATCACAGCTTCTTTTTGTGCTTGTATTTTATTAAGTTCCAAAATATTATTTCTTATTTTATCCATTGAAGACAAACATTTTTCAACCTCTTTTTCTGTACGTGCTTTTGCTCCGTTTTGCTGTTTAGGCAGTTTCGCTTCCAAGTCGTTTTTACGCTCTTGTAATGCCATCAGTTGTAGATTTTGAAACGCAATTTGCTCTTCGTGCAATTGTCTAATACGCTCTTTATCAATGTATTGTGGCGCATATTCTACATCAAACAAATCATTTGGAGCTGGTTTTTCTCCACGTTTTGTTTTTTTGTATCCTACATTTTCTACTTCCGCCATGAAAATATCATTATCTAACTGTTGAGCAACTTCACTAAAAACCCAATGCAAATTATAATGATTATAAAATGCTTTTAAATTATTATCATACTTAGAAATATCTACTATTTCCTCTTTATATTTTTCCAAAACTTCTACAATAGAAAGTGCGGTATCTTCCGCTTGAATGTAATCTTTCAAAAAGCGGTTGATTTGCTCACGCTCTTGTTCGGGCGTAGTGTCGGCGATAGAAGGTAGTTTTTTGCGGTCTTTTTTGTTGAAATACACGTCTATATAATTGCTAACTCTTGTGTTAAGGTTGCTCCATTCTTTGCCATATTGCTCCCAAAGATTTTGCCATTGTTCTATTTCTTTTCCTGTTTTCTTTTGAGCAAACAAAAGGCTCGTTTTGGTGCTTGTATGTGGCTCGAAAGTCACTTGCGGCAAACTTACCACCGCTTTGATGTGAAAATATTTGAACAAAAATAAACGAATATACTTGTTTTCAGTAGTATCAAACACACTTTCAGGCAAGACGACCGCTAAACGCCCCTTGGGTTTGAGCAATTGATAGTATCGCTCAATAAACAGATTTTCAGAGTTCTTTTTATCTGCAAAAAGAAAATTTCGGCTTAGAGTTTTCTTCGTTTCGCCATCTAAATCTACGCTAAATGGTGGATTAGAGATAATGACATCAAATTGTCCATTGACTTCTTTTTCGGCATAATTTTTATCTATTTTTGCTTCTTGCAACAAGCTATTTTTCTTAACCGTACTTTGATACATTCGGAAAGGCAACAACCCATCACGCACAAAAATATTGGTAGAGCCATCGCCATGCAACACCATACTTACTTTGGCTGCGGGACCCAAATTCGGGTTAGGTTCTATGCCCCAAAGGAAATCCTTTGCCCACATATTTTCCTTTCGCTTAGGTTCAAAAAAACTCGTGAACGCATCTTTGAT
>JANMGN010000215.1:0-6560 GCA_031374645.1 Chitinophagales bacterium
GAAAAAAGTGATGACGAAACACTGCTTAACCAACGTGTTGGATTATTGAGGTGTAAAGAAAGTATCAATCAAAAATTTATTTATTATTTAACCAAAACATCTTTTTTCCAAAAGCAAGTTTTGATTAATTCAATGGGGAAATCTCAACCGAATATTTCGCCATTTGATATTATTAAAATTAAAATACCAAAAATTTCAATTAAAAAACAAAATGAAATAGTTGACAAAGTACAGCCCATTGAACAATCAATAAAACAATTTCAAAATAAAATAAAACAACCCTTATCTATCATAAATACTACATTCTCAGCGTATTATGATTATGATAAAAACCTTTGGAAAGCCTTTGGCAAAGGCATGACGGCAGGAACGCAAAAATCTGATGAACGGACTTTTAAGCACTACAAAATACCCGTACAAGATATAGCCAAAAGTAGTATTCAACGCTTTTCGAGTAGGTTTCATAGCCCTCTGACGGTGGCGTTGCAAGCAGCCTTGGATAAAAAAGGTACAACCAAAATAAAAGATATTATTAGTGAGCCAATTCGTAGAGGCGTACAGCCAAAAATTGAAGAAGAAGGAGAAGTAAACGCAGTAAAAACAGGGCAGTTAAAAAATGGTTATTTTGATTTTGAAGATTGTGATAAAGTAAGTGCAGCTTATTATGAAAAAAATGAAAAAGCACAAGTCAAACAAGGCGATGTACTCTTGGCTTGTACAGGAAAAGTATCATTAGGGAAGGTAGATTACGTTGATTTTGAAGAAAATGGCTTGGCAGATGGGCATATTGCAATTATTCGCATAGATACTAAAATATACAATCCATTGTTTTTAGCTTATTTTCTACGCAGTATTTTAGGTACGTATCAAATTGAAAGAGATTACACAGGCGCAACCAATCAAATAGAACTCTACGCCAACGAAATAGGAAACTTCAAAATTCCCAATCTTTCACGTGACGAACAAGCCAAGATTGTTACCAAAATCAAGCAACAATTAGACACACAAAAGACAATCGAGCAAAAAATCGAAGCAAAACAAGCGGAAATTAGTCAGTTGATTATGGAAGCGATACAGTAAATTTAAAAATACCAACCATTTATGTCAAATAAACTATCCAATTTTATCCTCAACACTTGGCAACCACACAAGGGTGAAGGAACGGAACAAATCAATGCCGTAACGAGCGAACTTATCGCAACCGCAGGAAGCGAAGGCTTAGATTATGCCGAAATGTACGATTTCGCTCGCAAAACAGGCGGCAAAACCTTGCGAAAAATGACTTTTCAAGAGCGTGGTCGGATGCTCAAAGCATTGGCGTTTTACCTCATGGAACGCAAAGAAACTTATTATACCATTAGTTATCAGTCGGGTGCAACACGTGCGGATAGTTGGATTGACATAGAAGGCGGCATCGGTACGCTGTTTGCCTATGCGAGTTTGCGACGACAATTTCCTGACAAACCATTTCATGTGGAAGGTGCAGCAGCCAAATTAAGCCCAAACAATACCTTCATCGGACATCATATTTTGACACCAAAACCTGGTGTAGCGGTACATATCAATGCCTTCAATTTTCCGATTTGGGGAATGTTGGAAAAGCTCTCTTGCGCTTGGATGGGCGGCGTTCCTGCGATTGTGAAACCTTCCGAAATCACGTCTTACATCACAGAAGCAATGGTACGAGATATTCACGCTTCGGGCATCGTTCCCGAAGGCGCATTGCAGTTGGTTTGTGGCAATGGTCACGGGATTTTAGACCCTGCAACGATGAATGACGTGATTGCTTTTACAGGTTCGGCTGCGACAGGCAAACGCTTGAAATCAATGGCGCATATTGTAGAAAATACCGTTCCGTTTCACATCGAAGCAGATAGTTTGAACGCAATCGTTTTGGGCGAAGACGCAACGCCACAAACGCCTGAATTTGAGCTTTTTATAAAAGAAATTAGAAAAGAAGTTGTTGCCAAAACAGGTCAAAAATGTACCGCAATTCGTCGGGTAATTGTTCCTGCTGCGATGATTGACGACGTGAAAAATGCTTTGTCAAAAGAGCTTTCTAAGACCGTTATTGGCGACCCACAAACGCAAGGTGTGCGTATGGGAACGCTCGTCAGTCGTCCGCAAATGCAAAAAGTAAAAGAACAAGTGGCTTTGCTTTCGCAAAAAACACCTATTGTATATGGCGATTTGGAGCAGTTTGAAATCGTAGGCGCAAGCCGTGAAAAAGGAGCTTTTTTTGCTCCAATTGTCTTGCTTAATGAACGACCTTTTGAATACACTGATACACATAACATTGAGGCTTTTGGACCAGTTTGTACGCTCATGCCTTACGACGACCTCGACGAAGCGATAGAACTCGCCAATATGGGAAAAGGCTCATTAGTTTCTACAATAGTCACTCATAATCAAGACTTTATGCAACAATATGTCTATGGTGCAGCGGCGTATCATGGTCGAATTTTGGTTTTGAACCGTGAGAGCGCGAAGGAAAGTACAGGACATGGTTCGCCAATGCCTTTGATGATGCACGGTGGTCCGGGCCGTGCAGGTGGCAGTGAAGAATTGGGCGGTATGCGTGGTGTTTTACATTATATGCAACGTACCGCAATACAAGGGCATCCAAGCGTAATTTCCTCATTGACAGGTGTTTATCAACAAGGTGCAGCGCAACAAGAAACAGACATACATCCTTTCAAAAAGCATTTTGAAGACCTCACGATTGGCGAAACCCTTATCACTGCCAAACATACGATTAGCGAAGCGGACATTACGAATTTTGCCAATGTCAGTGGCGATAATTTCTATGCGCACATGGATGCAACGGCACTCGAAGGCACACCTTTTACAGGTCGTGTAGCGCATGGTTATTTTATCCTTTCGAAAGCGGCAGGACTTTTCGTAGATGCCAAAAAAGGACCCGTTTTATTGAATTACGGTTTGGACGAATGTCGTTTTACAAAACCCGTTTATCCTGGCATGACGATTGGCGTAAAATTCACTTGCAAAGAAAAAATTGACCAAGAAAAACGTTCCGAAGACGACATCGCCAAAGGCATCGTCAAATGGCTCGTTGATGTCTATGATGAAACTGGCGAAACCGTGGCGGTGGCTACGATTTTGACAATGGTTAGGAAGAAAAATCAAGAATAAAAAATACTATTTTTCTTAAAAAGATAAAAAATAACTTTATATTTGTGCTATTTTCTAAAAATATAAAATTTAATTTATGCACCAAAATAATATAAAATCAAAAATCACATTTACAAAAGACTGTGGCGTAGTTGATTTATTCTGTGGCGTAGGTGGCTTAACACATGGTTTAGTCAATGAAAATTTTGACGTTTTAGCTGGTTTTGATATTGATAGTACTTGTGAATATGCTTATGAGCAAAATAATAGCGCAAAATTTTATCCAAAAGATGTAAACGAATTAACAAGTAGCGAGTTAAAAGGGATTTATGGAAAAAAGAAAATTAAAATATTAGTTGGTTGTGCACCATGTCAGCCGTTTTCTTCTTACAATTTTAAAAATGATGATCAAAAAAAATGGTTTTTACTACATCAGTTTGCTCGCTTAATAGAAGAAACACAGCCAGATATTGTGTCTATGGAAAATGTTCCGCAGTTGTTGAATTTTAAAAAAGCAGATATTTTACATGATTTTATAGCAGTTTTAAAGAAAAACAAATACGAAGTTGATTATAAAATAGTAGATTGTCCTAAATATGGTATTCCTCAAAAGCGTAAAAGATTGGTCTTATTAGCTTCTAAATTTGGAGCAATTCATTTGATAGATGAAACACATGATAGTTCCAATCTTAAAACTGTAAAAGATGTGATTGGTGATTTAGAAATAATTAAGCATGGAGAATGTTCTCTTAACGACCCTTTACATAAAGCATCAAAATTAACTCCAATTAATTTGAAAAGAATTAAGCAATCTATTCCTGGTGGAAGTTGGAAAGATTGGGATGCGGATTTGCGTTTAAAATGTCATCAAAAAGAAAGTGGTCAAACTTATGTTAGCGTGTATGGGAGAATGCGTTGGGACGAGCCATCTCCTACTATTACAACGCAATGCAATGGCTTAGGAAATGGTCGTTTTGGGCATCCCGAACAAGATAGAGCAATTACTTTAAGAGAAGCCGCAATATTACAAACTTTCCCAAAGGATTATAAATTTATTCCACCCAATCAAGCATTTAACACTCGGACCCTTTCAACACATATAGGCAATGCCGTTCCAGTCGAATTAGGTCGAGTAATTGGAAAAAGCATTAAAAAACATCTTGAAAATTATTTTTTATTATGAGTAAAAAGAAAAAAGTAGAAAATAATCAAACCTTGTTGTTTCCTCTAATATCAGATGAAGAGCAAGATAGAGCAGAACAACAAATAATCGAACAACAAAAAATTGTTGATTACGAAATAAGAGAATATACGATTGAGTTACTCATCAATAAATTTACACACGGAGAAGCAGAAGAAACAAATGAAATCTTTTTGCCTAAATATCAACGAAAATTTGTTTGGCCCGAAAAAAATCAGTGCGAATTTATCGAATCTCTATTTTTAGGTTTACCAATACCTTATATGTTCACTGCGGATAATGAAGGACGCTCTGAAATTGTAGATGGTTCTCAACGTATTAGGACTTTGCGCTACTTCTTAGATAATGAATTACTATTAACAGGTTTAACAAAATTAGATGCTTTAAATAATTTTAGGTTTAAAGATTTACCAGTGTCGAGACAATTAAGATTTAAGAAAAAAACAATAAGATTAATTGAATTAACAGATAAAGCTGACATTAATGTAAGAAAAGAAATGTTTAGCCGTATCAATAGAAGTCAAGTAGAACTATCAGATATGGAAATTCGTAGAGGTGAATTTGCAGGTAAATTTATGGATTTTATAGAGAAGTGTTCTAAAAATTCAAGATTTCATTTACTATGTCCTGTTCCAATAGAACGTAGTGATAGAGAAGATAGAGCAGAAATGGTACTGCGCTTTTTTGCTTATGGAGAGCGCTATGAGCAGTTTGTGCATAGTGTAAAAGGGTTTTTAGATGATTATGTTAAAGAAAAGAATACGAGAGGTTTTGATGGTTATGAAATGGATAATCAATTTGAAAATATGTTAGATTTTGTAGAACGGTATTATCCTTATGGGTTCAGAAAAGGAGTAATTTTTAAATCTGTTGCAAGAGTTCGGTTTGAAGCTATTGCTATTGGTACTCACTTAGCATTAAAAGAGCAACCTAATTTAAAAAATCCAAGTATGAAATGGATAAATTCAGATGAGTTCGAAGAACACGTAACAAGTGGTTCTGCAAACAATAAAAACAAACTAATCGGTAGAATAGAATTTGTAAGAGATAAACTTTTAGGTAAAAAATGAGGGACGTTTTAAGAATTTTTGGAGAAAGAAAAAATGAAATTGATACTTATTTTATGCACATTCAATCATTTATGATTGATGGTGCTGTCGTGCTTTTTCCTAATGGTACAAAGCAAAGTATAACTACGGACTTAGCACACATACTAAGAGCCAATGCGTTTATTTTAGTCTATAACCTTGTAGAATATAGTATATCACAAGCAATAGAAGCAATATTTACTGATATAAAAAGAAAGGGTTACTTGTATGACGATATAAGTCCAAGTATAAAATTAGAACTATTAAAAAATATAAAAAGTAATGTGAAACCAGAGGAGTTTGTGAATCAAGTTGCAAATATCGCATCAGATATAATTGTACATCATCCAAGTTCTCGTAAGGTTTTTTCAGGTAACCTTGACGCAAGAAAGGTTAAAGAAGTAGCAGAAAAATATGGTTTTTCATACAATACAAATGCCATATTAACAAAAAACGGAAGTAAGTTATTACAGGTAAAAGAAAAAAGAAACGATTTAGCTCATGGGTTTATTTCATTTAAAGAATGTGGCAAAGACTTTACTTTTCAAGATATTGAAACTTCTAAAAACGAAGTTTTACAATATTTAGAAGAAATCTTATTGAATATTGAGCGATTTATACAGAACGAAGAATATAAATCGTAGAACTCAATAAAAACTATTTTGGCTGCTTATTCGTAATTTTTCCTTGTCTTTGTACAATCAAACTAGCGTGTCACCTTCCTCAAAATGGCATAAAACAGCATCTTTGATATTTGCACGAAGTTCAGGCATTGTTTCGCCTTGTGCAAAAATACTATCATTAATAGCTTGTGCAACAAAACCTCCTTCAATATCTTCTTCTACAGAAAAAATTATTTCTTTGTTCATTTCATTATTTTTTACAAAAATAATGCTTTTAAACTTATCAAGCAAAAAAAAGTATATTTTTGTGAGATAATTTTACCTTTTGTCGTCTGTTGGCTCGTTGATGTCTATGATGAAACTGGCGAAACGGTGGCAGTGACTACAATTTTGACAACAGTAAAAAATAAACAGTTATAAAATGAAAAATAAATTAAATCTCCTTTTGCTATTTTGTTTTTTTAATTTTTTATTTTTAGAAAAAATAAATAGCCAGTGCCAGTCGGATTACTTAGA